>JBBTXH010000063.1:0-6436 GCA_038062385.1 Patescibacteria group bacterium | reverse complement strand
CGGGAATTTGCTAAAGTCGCCGCATTAATTGAAAAAGAATTAGTTAGGGTGAAAGTTGGTAGAAAATATATGCAGAGAGTTGAAAGGCAAGGAATAAGTAGAAACAATTAAGACAACAACCAATTTATATATGACATCGAACGGCCAAAACGGCAAAACAAATGGCAAGGAGGGGTGGATGAATAGAGACGAAAAAGTCGAGTTCTTGCTCAAATTGAACAGTACGCATTCAGCTCTGTTTTGCAGTCCTGACGCGCGTCTCGCGAGAGACAGATATCGCGCCAAGCACCCAACAGAAATCGGAGCTTTCAAGTGTATGGATGGACGCATTCATATACCGATTGCCACGAATACGCCGCTGGGCATTATTCAGCCATACAGAAATCTTGGCGGAAAATTCAATCTGGGCTGGCCGTATTTTGCCAAGGATGTCAGCGGCTGGGTGGAATATTCTGTCCATCACGGACGCGATGTTTTGATTCTAGTAACTTACCATTTTTCGCGAGGCGACAAACACCGCGGTTGTGCAGGGCACGAGTATGATACAGATCAAGCGATCAGAGAAACTGCGAATTTGAAGAAACAAGTTGAAAAAGTTTTTGGAATCAATCACAACGTGGTTTACCCGATTTTGTTTGGCTTTGAAACAGATTTTGATGCAGGTATTTTGCATGGCGAGAACGGAGAAGCGCTTGATCTGTCGACGATCAACGATGTTTCGGAAAAGTTTTTGGTTTCAACTTTGCAACGGCTTTTCCCGGACATGCCGGATAGAATACTGCGCGATTTCTTGCCATTGGTTGTTGGTAATATCGCTCATATCGCTGAAATTAAAGTTAGCAACCGGCCATTAACCGAGGTTATCCACAAAGAGTGGGTGATTGGCGTTGGCCGCGGTTTTGACTGGTTGCATGAGCCGAACATGGCTTTGCTCATCGGTCCATTTAGTCCGAAACTGAATGAACCGGTTGAAACAGCGGCTCACGTTATCAAGTCCAATATGGACGGCGGTAGAATCGGTTCTGACAGTTTTGTTTTATTGACCTCTGCGATCTATCGCGATCCGGTCGGACACGAGCCATTACTTGCCAGAGAAAAGGCGTTGTTTCTGCGCGACTTCTGCGTGAAAACAATTTCTGATAAGTTTCCGGAGCTGGTTTCGAAAATATGTCCTTTGCCTGTAACTGTTGATATGGGAACGCGCGAGATGAAGATTGTTTCTGATTAACCATTTTAAAAAACGGCTGATTTCATAAATCGGTCGTTTTTATTTGGTAAATTTTTTTAAATTTGATATACTGTTACTCGGTATGATATTACTTGACTACATTTTAATAGGTATTATTCTGATCATGGCTTTGCTTGGCCTGCGAAAAGGATTCATTGAATCGCTTGGTTCGATTATTGGAATAGTTGTCGCCGCGATCGTGGCCAGCAGATTTTATCCAGAAGCTGCCTCATGGTTGGGCGGCTCAAACTGGGCGAATATTCTTGCCTTCATTTTTATTTTCAGTTTAGCGATCAAAATCGTCAGCCTACTGTTTTGGTTTATCGGAAAGATTTTTAAAATTATTACTGTGTTGCCGTTTATTTCAAGCTTTGATAAATTACTTGGACTTGTGCTCGGTTGCGCGGAAGGAATTTTCGTCTTGTCTATTATTTTATATTTTTCATTGAAGTTTCCATTTTCAGATTGGTTGATGCAACAGATGTTAATTTCAATCGTTGCGAAAACATTGCTGACGGTTGGAGATATGTTTGTCCCGCTTTTTCCGAATGCGTTGACGGCGTTAAAATCGTTTATGTAGAAGGTACAGATGTACAGATAAACATACGGATTGTACAGACAACAGCGAACTAGCCAATCGGTAATATCTGTATATTTATCTGTACATCTGTAACCTTTTAAAAGTTTAAACGTGACCTCATGGGGTCACGTTTTGATGTGGTTTTGGCAGGTTAATTCCGGTTGGCGTGTTTGATGGGTTCGTTGGAGGAGTTGTCAGATGTTGAATTGAACGCCAAGTGATTCATCAATGACATGGTAATTATGCCCAATAAAAGCAGGTGTTCGCCTTGATGATGTTTCCGAGCGTCTGATTTCTATGATTTTTCTATTCAACTCTCTGCCAGTCATCGCTTTTGCGTTACCGCAACTAGGACAACGAAAGATAGCCGTCCTTTCCTCCATTAGTGAGTTGCACCCACGACCGTTTGATAGCACTTTGTCACAGTACCTGGCTCGCAGTCCCATTTGCCCTCCGTAGCAATTGCCCCATGTTTTTGGTACTTCCAAAAACGTGATTAAATTATACTATGAAAATAAAAAGAGGTCAATCAAGATATTTTTGCTAAGTTTAGTGATTGTTAGTCGGAGAGCATGTGAATAAGCTTGACTTTAGAATACGTATTTGCTATACTAAAATATCTGTACGTGCGATTTTGGTCTTTGACAAAAGGAGGTCAACAATGGAGTTTCTAGCGACAATTATCAATGAGTTTCGTCAGATGCTTACTGATTGGCCGCTTGGAACAATCATGGCGATATTACTGATAATAGTTGCAGTTTTTGCTGTTGGGGTAATAGTGTATCTCACATACTACGCATATGATTCGTGGTTTCTGGATAGGCTGGAAGGGCAGGGTAAGGTGGTGGGCAAGGAATTTACTTCTGCTCACACCACTTATTCAATGTTATATAATGCCAATTCAAAGACGCAGACAATGATTCCAATTTATCATTCTGATGAATGGGTTGTTTTTGTAGAGATTAATGGGAGAGATGCTTCTTTGTCTGTCGGTGAAAAATTCTTCGATGAGGTTTCAGAGGGAACTCAGGTAAAAGTTGGTTATGTGAAAGGGCGGCTTTCCGGTAATCCATACATTCGTGATCTGGAGCTAGCGTAGTTCAAGACAACAACCGCAAACAGAGGAGGACGTCATGATACGTACGATGCTACTGCTCCATTATTTTCGCGAACAGCAGTTCATCGGGCAAAAGATTTTGACCGTACAGCTATCAAGCAAGCGGGCATTTGAGGTTTTTGTTGAACTTCTTACGCTGGCGCGCCTTCCGATTGATTTCACTGGAACTCATCAGTTTCCGGTAGGCAGTGTTAACTACAATCAAATATTGTCAATGCTCCATCTTGTTTTAGACGTGCAGACTTGTAGCAAGCCTCTGACAAACATGGCTTTCGCGGATGTCACTTCTGTTCGAATAATGCAACTTATTAAGACAGAAATTCAGGAATAAAGGAGGAGAGCATGATATTGGAAAAATTGTTTTGCATTGCTGTCGGAGCGGTTATTGGTTGGGCGTTTTGTTCAATGAAGAATTCCGGCATGATCGCTGACGCTTGGACCTTTCTCACGGACCAGAACGCCAGAAGGAAATCCCACTGATATCATTAAAGTTTAGCTAGTAGAAAGGGGAGTAGATTGTCCTGCGAAACAAGGCACGTAACCGGAGATTGCACTTGCGATAATTGCGAGCCATTTCTTAGAAAAGCAGCACCAGGAAAGTTCAGGGTCGTTGGTAATCATAAGTCTGGAGAAGAATTTGCGCTTGATGATTATAATTCCGTGGCAGATGCCGATGAAGCTGTTGGAAGAGCGACGACAGGAACTGTGTGGCATCTTTATGATGATAGGGGTGTACGCATAAAGTATTATATCGTGTAGTCTAATCAAAAAGACGCTGATTCAAAATCAACGTCTTTTATGTTTATGATTTTCGCAAGGTTATTTGGTGCTTTTATTTTAAGTTGATTAATTCCTGCGACCGCTTAACTGGTATTTACAATATTAATCAGTCATAGTAGTATTGTTTTGTCAGAAGAAAAGGAGGAACAAATGGGATTATTTGAAAAAGACAATATTTGTCTTTGCCAGCACGGTCGTCGTATTATTATTGAAAAAGGAAGAAATTACAGCTTTATCACTGAATACAGAATTCCAATATTGCTTCGAATCCGGGACAAAGGAGGATCATTGTTTCTTAATATCGATGGATTGGGTGAACTGATTGTTGAAGTATCTGCGGTTGAGCCTGATGAAGCAGGGATCAGGATAACCGGCGAATTTCATGGTGAGCAAGACAAAGCCACGACAGTACTAACGATTCCATTCAACGCGATCATTGATTATAACGGACAACACGGCTGGTTTACAGTCTAAAACTCTATCTTTCACGCAAGGTGGAGTTTTTTTAATTTGACCTTGTGTCCGCGGTCAAAGTCCTGTAAAATAATGGCTATATGACCATGTTGCCGGAGACAAATGAAGAGCAGAATAAAGCGATCACTCATGGCGACGGACCGCAACTTATCGTTGCCGGAGCCGGCACCGGGAAAACCAAGGTCATCACCACGCGCATTGCTTGGCTGATCATGGATAAAAATATCAACGTTGATCAAATTCTCGCGTTGACTTTCACGGAAAAATCTGCCGAAGAAATGCAAGCTCGAGTAGAAACCATGTTGCCTTATGGTTATGTTGATTTGTGGATATCAACCTTCCATTCTTTTTGCGACAAAATTTTGAAGCGACACGGACTTGATGTTGGTTTACCGAATAATTATAAACTGCTGGATGAAACCGAGACATGGCTGTTGGTAAGAAAAAATTTAAGCCGCTTTGATCTTGATTATTATCGGCCGCTGGGCAATCCGACTAAATTCATTCACAGCTTGATTAAACATTTTTCGCGTTGCAAAGATGAAGGAATCAATCCTGAAGATTATCTGCGTTACGCGGAAGAAATTAAATTAAATTCTGATTCAGCTGATTTTGTTAAACAACTTGAGATTGAAGATTTGCCTGAAGAACAACAAAAGGAATTGTTGAAAAGCGAGATTATGAGAATAAATGAACTCGCCAACGCTTATCATGTTTATCAGCAGATATTGCTGGAAAACGATTGTTTGGATTTTGCTGATTTAATCAATCGAACAATTGAGTTGTTCAAAAAGCGGCCGTTAATTCTGGAAAAATATCGCCGACAGTTCAAGTATATTTTGGTTGATGAATTTCAGGATACGAATTTTGTGCAGTATGAGTTAATTAAACTTTTATCAGCGACAAAAAACAATTTAACCGTGGTGGGTGATGACGATCAGTCGATTTATAAATTCCGCGGCGCGTCCATTGCTAATATTATGCAGTTCAAGCAAGACCTTCCAACGGCGCAGGAAGTTGTTTTGAATAATAATTATCGTTCACGCCAGGAGATTCTTGATTTGGCGCATAAATTCATTATTCAGAATAATCCTAATCGTTTGGAGGAAAAATTAGGCATCAATAAAAAACTGAAATCTCAATTTTCAGAGCCGGCGGAAATAATTCATTTGCATCAGGATACGGTCGAGGATGAAGCGCAAACTGTTTTGAGAAAGATCGTTCAGCTGAAAAAAGAAAACAATTCCAGTTGGTCCGACTTCGCCATCCTCGTGCGTGCCAATGACAGCGCCAATGTTTTTATCAATTATTTGGAGCGCGCAAATATCCCGTATCAATTCGTAGCTCTGCGAGGATTGTACAACAAACCGGCGGTGCTTGATTTGATTAATTATTTAAAACTGTTGGACGATTATCATGAAAGCAGCGCTATGTTTAGAATATTGAATTGCGAATTTGTCGGGCTTGAATTTGAACAGCTTGTCAGTTTACTTCATTTTGCCAAGAAAAAAAGCGCGTCGTTGTTTGAGGTTTTGAAACAGCCGTCAGTTGTGCCGGGTTTAACAATTGAAAGCATAAGCAAAATAAATAAACTGTTGACGCAAATCGAACGCGACGCAATAATTGCTCGGCAGAAAAAACCAACTGAAGTTATTTTGAATTTTTTATATAATTCCGGTTATTTGAACGCCATAAACAAGTTGGCGGAAGGAAAGAAAAAAGAAGAATTGGCGATTATTCAACAATTTTTTAAAAAAATTCAGAATTTTGAAAATGATTCCAAGGGCGCGACCGTAAAAGATTTGCTTGAGCTCATTGAACTTGAAATGCAAGCCGGTGAATCAGGCAAACTGGCGTTTGACGTTGAAAGCGGGCCGGAAATGGTGAAAATTTTAACCATTCACAGCGCCAAGGGTTTGGAGTTTGATTATGTTTTCGTGGTCAATCTTGTTGATCGCAAGTTTCCAACCGATGAACGCAAGGAAGCGATTGAAATTCCATTTGCTTTGGTTAAAGAAAAACTGCCGGAAGGAGATTTTCATTTGGAGGAAGAACGCCGTTTGTTTTACGTGGCAATCACGCGCGCCAAGAAGGGTTTGTATTTGACTTCAGCTGAAAATTACGGAGGGGCGAGAAAAAAGAAATTGAGCAGATTTTTGACAGATATTGGCTACAAAGTTGACGATTCGTTTCATAAAAAATCTGAAATTCTGCCACATGAATTGACACCTGAACAAGCAACCTAAAGAGAGGTTCA
>JBBTXH010000062.1:0-14333 GCA_038062385.1 Patescibacteria group bacterium | reverse complement strand
TTCACCTTACAGGGTTATCCCCAAAAGGTAACTTCAACCCTGCAACAGTACAAAACTTTACGCATTGTTAAACTTGGGATATAATTAAAACATCTTGAAATCATACATTAACAGATTCCGGATTGTGATCCGGAATGACAGGTTAAGAACTATGGAAAACATCAACTTCGCTAACGCACGCGTACGAATCGCGCCAAGTCCGACCGGCTTTGTGCATGTGGGCAATCTACGCACCATCCTTTATAATTATCTCTTTGCCAAACATTATAAAGGCAAATTTTTGATTAGAATAGAAGATACTGATCAAACACGTTTAGTTCATGGAGCATTGGAAAATTTGCTTCAAGTCTTGAAATGGGCGGGGATTGAGGGCGATGAAGGACCGTACTTAACAACTGACAATAAAGTCAAAGAAAAAGGCGATTACGGCCCGTACATTCAATCTAAACGATTATCAATTTATAACGAACAGTTGGTCGCGCTTCTTGATAAAGGAAAAGTTTATCCTTGTTTTTGTTCAAAAAAACGGCTCGATGATTTGCGCGAAGAACAAGCGAAAAATAAACAAGCGCCGAAGTATGATAATTTCTGCCGCAATTTATCCAAAGCAGAAGCGCAAGCCATGATTGATTCAGGAGCGTCGTATGTCATCAGATTCAAAATGCCTGAAAATAGGAATGTTGTTTTTGAAGATTTAATTAGAGGTGAAATAGTTGTTAATACAAAAGACATGGATGATTATGTGTTAATCAAATCCGACGGTTTTCCAACTTATCATTTCGCGAATATTGTTGACGATCACAGCATGAAAATAACCCATGTCCTGCGCGGCGATGAATGGCTGGCGACCACGCCGAAACATGTCTTGCTTTATGAAGCATTCGGCTGGCAACCGCCGAAATTCGCGCATTTGCCAACCTTGGTTAATAAACAAAAGAAGAAGTTAAGCAAACGCGATGGCGATGTTTCAGTTAAAGATTTCATTGAAGCAGGTTATTTGCCTGAAGCATTTTTGAATTTTATCGCGTTACTCGGTTGGAATGCCGGCACCGAGCAGGAAGTTTACACGTTGAACGAGATGATTCAGCAGTTTACGCTCGATAATGTCCATAAATCATGCGCGGTCTTTGATATTGATAAACTTGATTGGATCAACGGCACATATATTAGAAAGCTTTCTGCTGATGATTTCTATGAGAAATGCCTACCATACTTGACCAAAGCCAACTTAATCACGCCGGCTAAAGATAAGATTGCCATAAATTCAACCAACGAAAAAGTCAAACCGCAATATATCAAAAACATTTTATCACTCGAACAGACGCGCATCAAGAAATTGTCGGAGATTTCAGAAGCAATTAAATTTTTCTTTGTTCCCAACTTTGATTATATTGCGGACAGATTGATCTGGAAAAAATCCGATCGCAGTCAAACACTCGAAAATCTGCGCGACTTGGAAAAAATACTAAAGAAATTAAAGAAAACAGAGTTTACTTCTCCAAAAGTAAAGGAATTAATAATGGAGCATATCAGCCAAAACGCCAAAGACACCGGCAGTGTGCTTTGGCCGATGCGTTTCGCCTTGTCCGGCCAAGATCGCTCTCCTGATCCATTTGAAATCGCCGGCGCGCTCGGCAAAGATCAATCTCTCGCCAGAATCACGTTCGCCATTCAAAAGTTAAGCTAATAACAAAAAAATCAGCCCAAACCGATTTGTAATTCATCCCGCCAGCGGGCGGGACAAGTTTGTAGTGATTTGCCTGTCCGCCGAAGCTCTGAATCACATTAAAGAGCGCAGGCGGATAATTTGTAGCAATAAATATGACAAAAACAAAAATTATCGCAATCGCGGCGGCTTTTATGTTGTTGCCGAGCATTATTTTCGCGCAAACCGTTGATGAACTGAACGATCAAATTAAAAACAAACAAACGGAAATCAATGATATCAAGAAAAAAACCGCCATCTATCAAAAAAATATTCGCATCAAACAAGAAGAAGCGGCCAGTCTGAAAAACGAACTATCCATTTTGGAAAATAAAATTGCTAAGACCAAACTTGACATCAAGTCCACGGAAACAGAGATAGACAAAACTAAACTGGAAATTCGCGGCAATGAATTGAATATTCTCTCCGCTGAAGACACGATTGACAGCCATAAAAACTCCCTGGCCGATACTTTGCAGGAGATACACAAAAGCGATGAAGAAAACGCGATCAAAATATTCCTGCTAAACAACTCTCTGTCCGATTTTATCAATAACGTCGAATACACCAAAGATTTGCAAAACGGGTTACAATCTACTTTGCAAGAAATCAAAGCCAAGAAAAAAGAATTAATTAAAAAGAAAGAAGAGCTGAACAGCAAACAAACAGAACTTGATTCCCTAAAGCAAGAACTGGACATAATAAAAATAGAATTAACCGGCGAGACCACTTACAAAGAAGATTTGCTGGTAAAAACCAAGAGTTCCGAGCAAAAATTTTCCACACTTTATTGGCAGGCGAAAAAGGAAGAAGAAAACATTGACGCAGAGATCAAAAAACTCGAGAATGCTGCCAGAACAAAGCTAGATCAACTAAAAAAAGACAAACCGCAGTTGTCAGATGCCACGCTTGAATGGCCGGTCGTGAAGAATACCATTACCGCCTATTTCCATGATCCTGATTATCCTTTTCGATATATTTTTGAACATCCGGCGATTGATATTAGAGCCAAGCAAGGATCTCCAATCAAAGCCGCGGCTGACGGTTATGTCCTCAAAGCCAAGAATGGGGGAATGGGCTACAGTTACATTGCCCTCATTCACGCTAATGGAATTTCCACTGTTTATGGACACACCAGCAAGATAGTTGTAAAAGATGATGAATTCGTGGGCAAAGGTGAAATAATCGGTTATGTTGGCGGTACGCCGGGAACGCCCGGAGCCGGACGATTAACCACCGGACCGCATCTGCACTTTGAAGTGCGCGTGAATGGGATCCCGGTAAATGCGCTTGATTATTTGCCTTAATACGGTTTGAAATGTTGGATATGTTCAAATTGTATTTATGACCACTTTTAACTATCCGAAAAACATTTCCAACAACTACAACAATTTCAAACCAAAATCCCCTCGCCATCATGGCGAGGGGATTTTGTATCTTAGTTCTATTTCACTAACTGCGCCAGTTTCTGCCAATCAGAGTCTGTTACCGGAAGCGCTTTGTACTTTGCTTTATACTGCTTGACAATCGCGGTTCGTTCAGCCGCAGTCTTATCCTTGCTCGCGTCAGAACTACCGTAGCTGATGAATTGTACAACCTTCCAACCATCGCCGCTCGGAGTTTTGCCGCTAACTTTGGTATAATCAGACACTGCGCTGATCTCTGCTTTCAAATTGCGCTCTGCTGCTTGCGGCATAACCGGCACAGCATTGGCAACAAGTTCTATAACTTTCGGCGCTACCGCTGCTGGTTTCTCTACAGCTTTCTTTTTAACCGTAGGAGCTGCAGTTTTCTTTGCTTCAACGCCAGAGTAGGCGATTGCTCGCACCACAGCCCAAAGCTCACTGGTATTTGGTGTTTTCTTTAGAGTCTTCTTAACTTGCGCAATAGCTGCCTTTTCTTTGGCCGTATCCTTTGCGCCAGATCTCAAATTGTAAGCCACGCTGTGAACGAATTTCTCATCAGCCGCATTCTTGAAGTCAACCGCTCTACCAAATACTTTGACAAACGTCTTGATCGCGGCCGCTTCTTGGCTTAATACGCGAGATGGAGTTACGCCTTCAGCGATCTTTGCCACATCTGTCCATTCTTTTTCAGAATTCGGAAGTTTGTTGTAAATCTTCTTGTAGTCTTCGAGCAAAACCTTACGGTCAGAGGTCAGTAATCCTTTTATTTTGTCAGTGGTGCCATAGGCAAGGTAGTTCACAACCCTCCAATCCTTTTCGGTTTTCGGCACTTTGCTGATTAATTTCATCGCATCTTTTATCGCGCTAACCTCACTGGAAAGTTTTCTTTCAGCCGGTAAGGTTGGTAAAACATTCGTAAATATCACCACCTTCTGCGTTACAGCTTTTGTCACAGCCTTTACCACTTCCTTTACTGTTTCCTTGGTTTCAGTAACAACGGTTTTTGTCTTGTCTTCAACTTTTGTTTCGACCTTAGTTTCAACTTTCGTAACAGGTGCTACTGTTACCGGAGCGGCCGCGCCAGCCCCTGCGCTTGGGGTTTCAGAAACGGTTCTGCGTCCAGAAGCAACTAACGGAACCGCAATTACACCGATGGCGGTCAAATGAGTAGTCGTGGCTGTGCAGGTATTGGCTGTGCGATCACAACTATAATTACTGAAAGGAACATATGTTGAAGTTGTTTCATCGTAATATGCTGGAACAATGGCAGTTTCACTGGTTACGCCGGCAGTGGACATCTGTGCAGTAGTATATGGAATCGTAATTTCAGCTCCGTCACCGGTTAACTGATTGATGTCCGTACCGCTGGCATTGGCCGTAATATCAACAAACGATCCAACCGGCGTTCCCATGTCAGTCGCAGGCATATCAAGTTGTTCCATAGACACAGTGGCGGTTGTAGCTCTACCCATGACACCTTGTCCGGCAGCAAATTTAACACCGGTATTATCTGAATCATCGATTGAAACACCGGACGCGGGAGAAATTGTGTTTGAATCAGATTTTTTTACATCAGTCGCATCAGCCGTCAAAGTAACATCTTTGCTGGTGGCGGCTGTGGAGGTAATTTCGACGGTCGCGCCACGTGTTGTCGCCGCAAATAGGGGAGCGTCAGCGGCGATGGTCCAGGTGCCGGCGCTGATAGGCATTGAATACGTTCCATCGCTCTGAATATCAGCTTTTGATTTTTTACCATCACTGGTGCTGGCCAATACATATCCCTTCGTTAGCGGCGTACTGCCATTACTCTCATAAATAGTGCCTGTGATAGTCAATGTTTTTTCAGCCAACGAATTTACAGCCGCCACAGTTTCATCAGTAATATTAGTATCAAAATCATAATTCGTTGCGCCGCTTACCGTGATCGCAGCCTTGGCAGGTGAAGAATAATCTTTATTCCCAGCGGAAATATTATAGTTTCCATCTTTGACTGTCGTGGAATAGTCGCCATTGCTGTCAGTCGTTGTCTGGGTAGTCGTGCCATCAGAGGTATTAGCCAAAATAATCGCGGTATTGGCAATCGGATTATTGCTTGCGTCAAGCACCGTCCCGCTGACAACCGAAGTTGTTTGACCGGAGATATTAATCGTTACTGTCTGATTGGCGGCGCTCATGTCAATATTCGCGGCAGGGGAGAAATCTCCCAATCCTTCCACAAAAACCTTGACTGAATATATACCTGCCGGCATGCTGATAGTTTGACTGCTGGCCAAACTGTTTAGAGGCACACCTCGTCTGGTGGAAGATGTAGTGGACTTAACATCAATGAATCCGCGCTGTGTAGCTGTTCCGCCGGTAAAAGCAACTGTGAGAGTTTTCATGGCATTGGCCGCATAAGTTATGTCTCCTGTGGCATTTGCCCCAGCTACAGTTACAGACTGTCCAAGCTGTCCGAAGTCAGGCGTAAACACCTCAACTTTGTAAGTACCATTAGCCACTTTTACTTGATAACTTCCGGCAGAGTCTGTCATTTCATTTCTGAAGTACGTGCCGAGCGGTCGATCATTGGTAGCATCCCAAGCATTAATCATGACCGGTATGTTACTCTGAATAACTCCGTTAAGTGTAATCGTTCCGGCGATTGAATAGCAAGTTGAGGTTGACGGTGAAATATTTTGGAGCGTCAAACTTCCGGTCTCAGATGATACGATGACAGTTTTTGTCAGAGCTCCGCAGGCATCGGTACTCGATGGCATACTGCCTGAAATCAACCACGTTCCGGCTGAAACATTCAAAACATAATCACCGCTGGAATTCGTATCACCGTGCGTGGTCTGTTTTGAAGTTGTCTCTTGCGCCATTAAGTGCATGTATTGAATGGGGTTACTGCTTGAATCCATTACTTTGCCTGAAACCGTATAATCAGGTCTGAACATTTTGATCAGCAATTCCGCGTTGCCGGTGACAATCGCTCCGTCAGCATAAATATCAGCGGTCGCGTTGCCATCGCTTGCTCCGGAATTATCCTTCACATTAACACTGCGCATTGGTGATTCTCCCATGCCGCTCTTCCACGCGCCGACTTCATAATTACCATTACTGGAAGTCTTCAAGGTAAAGGATCCATCTGTGTTTGACGTGGCATTGGAACCTGCTCCGCCAAAGCCCATCGGTTGATTGGCCCAAACATTTGTGTCTGGAACAACATTATAAACTTTGGCCCCGGCTGAATAGGCGGTTGACACACCGTTCGTCAAATTTATCGTGGTTCCGCTGATGCTGGAAATTTTAGCAGCAGAAGCTGTCGTTCCGTTGTATAAAGTAATATAATCACCTGACGTAAATCCGGTTGCGCTGGAAACAGTAATGCTCGTCGCGTTAGCCGTGTAATCAGCGGTCAATGTTGTTTGTTTTGAAATTAAACGACCAACAATTTGTTTTGAAGCAGTGCTAACCGTAAAGCTAAGCTCGGTAATAGTTGCTCCGGTATCAGTACGTTTAATCACGGGAGTTCCGCCAACGCCGGAAACTTCGATATTAATACTTTTCGGCGGCATCCAGTCGGACATAGGTACCGGACCCATCCTTGGGCCCTTGGACATGGCCGGACCAATACCAACCATATAATTACCGTTAGACGGCAAATAAACAGTGGTTGAATTATTGGTGACAGCGCCGGATAAAGTCTTTGTTTCTACCGCAAACCCGCTCGGTCCACCGGCAAAAACATCAACGTCTTCGCCCGCGGATTTGAATGTACCGGAAACTTTTACCGCGAGTTGCGCGCTATTGCCAGCTCCATATTTCGCAAACGCCAAAGCTTTTGTATAGGTGCTGGTGCCGCTGTTCCAAAACGCTCCGGATCCGGGTAGGCAAATCGGTTCTGGATTCATTTGACCTGAATATTTATTTGCGCCAAGAGTAATCGTTGGTTCTGTGAAAATGTTGTAACAACCATTTGGCAGGCTGGCCCATGTCTGCGTGGCAGTTCCGCCCGCAACCGTAACCGTGGAGTCCATTGGTCCGGCGGAAGGGGAGCCCATCATGAGTTTGAAAGTTCCGCTACCATCTGCGGCCGTGACATTAACCACAATCGTATTTGCTCCGGCAGAATTAATGAAGAAAGGCATAGACGTAATCGTGTCAACAAGAGTTCCATCCGCCTTGTACAACTTTTCGTCAATAGTATAACCTGAAGAGGTGAGTGATTGCGTTACGTTCGGATTAATGATTCCCTTAATCTCTAAATGGAAACGATCCGGCGCGCCGGTTGTTCCAGTATTGGTATCCAAATAGGCGATAAGAGTGTTTGCCGAGCTAACCACAATACCATCGTTCGCAGTTGCGCCCTTGGTGCTATCACTACTGGTATCACCGGTGGCATTTGTCTTAAGTTTAACGGTTGATGGACCATCCCAATTCAAATCATTTTTCGCAGGGTTATTCGTATCCGCCTCAGCGCCAGTAAGATCAAAACCTTTTCCTTTTTCAAAAGTCAACTTAATATAACTACCATCGTCCAGTTTATCGCTGGTTTTACCAGGCATTTTCGGAACATCAAAAATATAAGTCGTTGTTCTTCCGGCCAACATATTCATTGGTATGACGAACGCTCCGCCCATCATGGCCTCGCTCGGTTTGAACGCGCCAAAACCCGTAGGACCGCCGGTCGAAACACCCATACCTTCGCTGGTGCCCATCATATTTCCTCCGCCACCGGGACCGATGAAGCCCATGGTATTAGCTTTGTTTTTAACGTTCCCTTTTCCGACATTTACGCTATTAGTCGTGTCAATCGGATTGCTCATCAGATCCTGCACACCGGTAACGGTCATTATGAACAAATCAGTGCCAAGAGTAACTCCTGTATATGTCAATCCTTCGATCATGACCGTATTTGATTCAGGCTTGTAATTGAACGAGACTGACGCGGTCGTCAAATTCACAGATGTGCCGGTTCCTGCCGGGCCAAAAGTCAAAGCATAATTACCGGGCTTCAAAACGCTTTTTGCCCACAAATTTGCATTGGCGCTAGCTTCCGATGATTTAGTCGAATTCATTGATTTACTGAACGTAACCGCGCAACTGTAATTATCGCAATTTACAAATTCTATCTTTGGTTTAGTGGTATCGGCGGTTGTTCCCATTGTAAAGACTATGGTGCTCGTGCTGCTAACTGCCGGCAATCCGGCCAAGTCAGTCAGTCCGCTGGTGCCAAACGAGAGTTGAACCGTATATTTTGTTCCTGGAATTAAACCAGTTGAAGGATAAATGCTGATTTTCTGGCTCATCGGGTCATAATCAATTGTCGCCGGCACTGTTGCTTGTCCGGCGGTGAGCATAACTGAGGTCGAATTAACATTCGTAGGCTTGATGGCTTCGTTCAATTGAATATTGATATACCCGAAATCCTGGGACACACTGGTAGCCGCGTTTGCAGGATAGCTACTTAATATTGACGGAGAAGTAGTGTCATCCGCAGTTCCAGTCGTAAAATCAGATTTGTAAAACACTTCGCCCGGATTGCTCGGCGGGCCTAATGTAAGTCCGGCAGTTGAACGAACGCCATTTTTTACTTTCACCCGGTAAATGGTGCTGGCAGTGAGTGACCCGCTCACCAGCAATGTCACATACTGTTTACTGATACTATCCAAACTGGCTGAACTCAATTTCGCGTTAGTCACATCAGTTTCCGCGCCAGTAGAGGAATTGACTGTATACAGCATGAACGCTCCGCGGTTAATCGTTGTTGAGTCCATTGATTCATTAAATTTCAAAACAATGCCTTGTAAATTCAAAGGAACACTGCTTGTACCGGGCGTAGGCGTCATGCCAAGAATGTATGGCGGTTTGTATTGGCCACCTTCCCATTTTCCGGTCGTGCCACTAAACTTGCTCGCCATATCCACAAAACCAGCATCACTGGTCATTGAAGAAAAACTGTTGGTCTGCCAGGAAGCTTCGTTAACCGAAAAGCCAAAGCCAGCGCCACCGGCAAAACTGGCCGTGCTAGACGCAGAAGTTGAAAAACCAAGCATGTGGCCGCCAGCCGGACGATTACCGGAAATCGGCACCATGCCGGTACTGGTAATTGACGGCAGAAGTTCCACAATATATTCACTTTGAGCGTCAAGCACTGTATTTGAGCTAATGACAATTACATTTTTTTCGGTAGTGCCGCCATAACTTACGCTACAGTTGCCCGGATCTACACAGACCGCATAGCCCACCACTGCTGCGTCAACTCCGCCGGCAACTTTTTTTAATAAGACCGAGGAAGTGCTGATACTGTTCGTGTCGCTGTTAAAATTCAAACCAATTAAAATCGGAGCTCCGCCTGCGCCTAAAACTATATTCTTTGGCGCTCCGCTCATGCCATTATTAGGAGCAGTCCATGATACGCCAACATTTCCACCAGAGCCATCTTTTGCGCCGCTCGACGTTGACAAACAAAAATTCCAGCCGGATGAAACCGGATTATTAATATTCACGCCAACACCCCACAAAGTCGTTTCAACATAGCCGCCAACATTTGATTTCAAATTATACACGCCATCAGGCACACTATTAATTGTAAATACACCGTTGGCATCTGTCACCGCGCTGTACCCGGTACCGTCAATTTTCACGGTTGCGTTAGGAATTGTCGTTGTGCAATTCTGTTGGTAAACCGTACCTGAAATCTGCCGTGAGCCGGCAGTCGAGGAAACATTTACTTTATGAGGAGCAGATTGAGCAGTAGCCGCGCTCGTACCAGGTGTAAAGGTTGATAGGGTAAACGAATCAGTCGCATAAATATAATAATCAATTCCAGCAGTCGTAACCCCGGAAGAGGGAATAGTGAAAATATAATCCGTCATTTTCAAACCATCAACGCAAGTCGGAGTTCCCGGCCAAGTCGCGTTTGATGCTTTGTAGCACAGCTTGGTGGTCAATTGAGAAGCTGAATCCGTATCTTCAATCTTGACCGCAACTTTTAATTCCACGCCGGACACCGCAGTCACAACCGGACTAAACGTAATAACCGGAGCTTGATTGGTTAGCGACTGTCCGACTTCAGCGGTAGAGGAGGAATTTTGCGGTTGCGGCGCAGCTTGTCTGGCAAGAAAATCATACGAATTATCATTTGAGTCATAAGCATTCCCCATATTTATATCTTCCCCGCTTGACATAGACGCTAAGGATGACGTCCATTTTGCTCGGCGTTCAATAGATTGAGTGTTAGACGTCGCAGGACCAACGTTCATTTCATAAACTTTGGCCGCTGATCCAAAACCAACCATATCCTGAACAACATCAAGCCCACTAATTGTTTCGGTTAAAAAAATCGTATCATTGTTTTGCAGATCAAGCCCGGTGAAAGTCGCGTCAGCTATCATGCCCGCGCCATTCACGCTTTGGTGATAATTGTTGGCATTATTTGCCAACAGAAAATATTTGCCGGCAGCCATTGTGGCATTCAACGTCGCCAATGTTACGATACTATTATTTCGCAACGCCTTAACTTTGTACGGACCGGTGCCCAAATTTACCGAAGATGGAGTAAAATTATAAAGTTCAATAAATTCATTTGTTTGAGAGGTCGCGTCGCTTGCCTTTATTTCAGAAATTCTGATTGAAGAAACAGCGGACTGCGGTATTAGCGGCCAGGTGTCCATATAAAATCCACCACTGGCTGATTTTATCGCCAAAGTAGGATCAGTTGATATTTTAATTGTGTCACTCGGCGTGGCGGAAATCCTGGCAGTGGCGTGCGCATTCAAAGTAAGCGTTGTATCACCATTAGATAGAGTTGCGAGGACAATTGTCTGGGTATCTCCGACCGCGCTTGTTGACAAAGTATATTTCAAACAACTGTCAGGAACGCCAGCATCATCGCAGGTTGCGGTTGATGAGTTGAGCGCAGTATCAAAGTTTATGGTGATCGTTTTGTAGTCAATATAATTCACGTTGATCACGTGAGGAGGGGTCATATAGCCGCCGCTGCTACCCATACTGATAAGAGAACCGGTATTGAGCGTGGTAATTGACGGGGAGGTGCCGGAAGTTACAATGGCATTCCCAACGCCGGTCAGAAAACTAAGCTTGAAAGTTCTGCCGGCAGCCGGTGTGGCCGCGATTTTCATCATGACAAAGTAATTCCAACTTCCATCATAAGATGAAGCTAGTGCCTGATTTGTGAAATCAAGAGTTGTATCATAGTTTCCGCCGCCGCTATCAGTCCATATGGGTTGGACTTCCCATGGCAAGGACGTGTCCGCGCTGGTACCTGAATACTCCACCCAACCATTACTATTATTATCTTTCCAAACAGATAACCCCTGATTGACGTTCGCTCCGTCCGCGCCGGTAGCATTAAATACTGCGAGCGTATTGGCAGGCGTAGCGCCTGAACTGCCAATATCAGAAAACCTAACCTTAATCGAATTTAATGTTTCGCTGGCGCTGGCTGTAATTTTGAAAGCAACCACGTCGCGAATCATTCCACCCGCAAGCATTTCGCTGGTGTTATTAATTCGATTTTCCGTTAAGACCGTCACGGCCGCGGAAGCCGGGAACAGGGGAGCGAGGACGCCCGCGATACCCACTGCCCAGAGAATGGTTGTCATAACAACAAAGCCATTGAAGATTTTGTTTTTTGCGATTTTGCGCATAATTTTAGTTTTAATTTTTTTTTATAAATATTTAAATTATTTGATTGGGCTACTTAACGCCGATGAATTTGTTAAAACTGCTATTCAGCACAAACATATAGCTATAAATCTGGTTCATTCGTTCAGAGTTCATGGTTTTGTAATCATTAAACTCTGCTCGGAAATTTTTTAAACTTATTCCTAAAAATATAATTAAAACAAATTGCGCGATCACAATCATCGCTATCATTAGGGAAGCGAGCCATTTTTTTCTAAATAGATATACGTATAATCCGCCGATAACCTGCCAAAATTTTTTCATAACTGAAACAAAATAAATTATTATCAATTTATTTATTCTCGTGCAAATTAAATTTAATTAAACATGAAAAATACATTTCCATGTAAATTTATAATTACTTTCCACACGTATATTATACAATGATTTGACAATACAAACAACACTAATGTGGATAACTATGGCTGAAAGTGACTTCTATTTGTCGTGAAATTTGGAAAAAACGTCTTTTAACTTTTTGTTGGTTACATGCGTGTATATTTGAGTTGTTGAAATGCTTTCGTGACCCAAAAATTCTTGTACCAATCGCAGATCAACTCCGCGAGACAGCAAATCAGTTGCAAATGAGTGACGCAGAGTGTGGGGCGTGGTTTCTATTGGTAATCCGGCGATTTTCACGTATTTCTTAATAATGCGCTCAATTGAGCGAGGAGTCAGGCGCTTGGAATCATCGTTGTTTCCAAAATTAATAAACAGAGCAGGATCAAGGTCAATCCGACTATCAAGGTACTTTTTCAGCCATTCCAGCGCTCTTGGAGAAAAATAGATGGTTCTGGTTTTATTTCCTTTGCCAGTGATTTTCAATTCAAATACTTCTTTGATATTTTTAAAATTCAATTGTTCACGATTCAGTTTTGTTAATTCAGAGACACGTGAACCAGTAGAGAAGATGGCTTCGAGAATCGCGCGGTCACGCAAACCGCTGGTATTGGTAACATCAACTGAATCAAAAAGTTTTCGTACATTGTCAACGTTTAAAAAATGAACAGACTGATTTTTCGGCCGCTTTGCCAGTTTAATTTTATCCGGCGCCAGGGAAGTGATTTCTTTTTCGCTGAAATACGACAGCATTGATCGAAGCGCGATCAGATAATAATTCTGCGTTGACTTGGCCAATTCAGTCTTTGTTTGCTGAGATAATGTCTGGCGAGACAAAAACAGGCGATATTTTGACACCAGGTCAGCTGTAATATCAGCCGGGGTCAACTTTGTCAGTTTTTTTTGCTCAAGCCAATCTGTGAACCTTTTTATGAATCGACCATAATTTTCTTGGGTTTTTTTTGACAAACCTTTTTCCACGTCCAGATAATCGAGAAAATTGTTTATGTGTTTGGCGATAGGGAGTGGCAGGGGTGAAAGCATATTTGAAATTTATGTAATACTTGATTTACGTGATTTCTACCTGATACTACTGATATACACAGTGTCGCATAATGTTAATTAAGAGACGGCCATTGATTACATTATATAACGAGTTCAATCATTTGCAATTATTATGTGTGGACAATTTTGATTTGGGATTATTGGGATGCTTGAGATGGTTGGGATGTTTGGGATTATTGTGATTTGCTGGACAAATTTAACTCAATGTTAAAATTCAAGTCCAATTCAACGTCCAAACACACACGAGTTAAAACGAAGCCGCGTATATCGCAGTTTTGAGGCTCGTATTTTAGCTAAATTTAGTATAAATAACAGGATGGGCAATACCGTGTTTTTTAGCTGTATTTCCATACTTTCAACGTCTAAACCATGATTACAAGCAACAGTAAATAATAATAATAATAATAATAATAATCATAGTCCATCAATGAATCATTTGAATCATAGTTCATGAAAATTAGTTGCATAGATTCCGGATCATTAACTAAAGATTCGTAAGTTTATTCTTAATAGTTTCGTCCGGAATGACGTTAGGGGGGGGGTTATTAGGTGCGTACTTCCCTAGCAACATAACCACCTAACTCTATGTGTCGTAAAATATTAACAGGGAGTATTCCGCTGGTAAAGAATTTATTTGAGACCGTTTTTATTTTATGCGAGGCTGATGAGATTGCGTCGCTGCTACGCCCGCAATGACATTGGGACTGTTTAAAATAAAAAAAGAGGCAAATGTTATTGCCTCTACCCCTGAACTACTCTCCTAATTCTTTCAACGCTTCATCAAAAAAATCTCTCAACTTCTTCACATCGTCTTTGGTAAAGCTGATGAGGGTTTCGTTGCCCTCAGGATCAACTATGCCCAAATAAGAATTATGACCCAGACCTTGTTTAACTCTCCCATCAACGATTTCAAAAAACATCTCATCACCCTTAGAATTACCTTCTCCTTGTAATACCAACCGCGCCATTCAACGCCTCCTTTCTACATTTCCTCAAGCGCGCGATCAAGAAAACGCCTGATGAGCATTGCTTCAGCTTTGCTGAATTCAACCCACAAAACCAGCTTGCCTATTGAGCGCTTCCCTTTTCGCGGTCTTCGCTTCAAAAGTTTTTTCAAACGAATACGA
>JBBTXH010000061.1:0-3457 GCA_038062385.1 Patescibacteria group bacterium | reverse complement strand
GCGCGAGCAATCAGCGCGTCAATTGGCTTGTCGTCTGATTTGCTGACTGGAGTTAAAGATCGCTTGTACGAGAGAATGACTAAAATATTACAATGGGGCGTCGGGACTTCAATAACCAATCAATATCCGTGTTATCTGCCCGAAGGCGTGAAGTTTGTTTTTCAGCGCGGTAAATCAGTTACTTTCATCATTGAACAAAAACCGCAGGTGCGTACAGTTCATTTTGATCAAAAGTTTGTTGATGGACACTATTCCGGTTTTTCTTATGGTGTTTGGAAAACCTGCGCTCATTTGTTCAAGGGCAAGCCTGAGCCGGCGATGAAACGTCATTTTCGTTTGGCTTTTCCATATGTTATTTTTGTCGTAAACATTAATAATAACGAAAAGGATCACGAATGGTCGAATTGTTGGTTGTATTTTTCCGATAAACCGTTTGTTTCATTGAAACAGGAACTGTTTCTACCTTGTCTGCCAAATATATGCAAAGACGGAGAAGTTTGTTTGGATGTGCTTGCGGAGAAACATTTTCAACACATTGCTGATGGGAAATATGGTCAGGCGGCTGAAGAAATGATTGATAGTTTTTGGAAAAGCAGTTTTAATGGAGATATTGTTGACTGTTTTTTGCGAACTCGGTATAGGGACAAAAGATTGGGTTCTTTGTGGCATTGGGAAAAAAACAGTAAAAAAGATCCGGCGTTTATGTTAAGCGTCAAATGGTTGAAACCATTATTTAGAACCGCTTCTCTGCGATCAGAGAGAGTAGATTATTTGAACGATCAGGATTTCTCGGTAAAGGATTCTATTGATAAAATGATTGGTAAACAAGTTGCTGGCGATCGAATTAAAAAAAGAGGCAAGCGAGAGATTCAGTCGGCGTTCAAGATGGTTATTGACAAAATTGAAGCCATGGCGCAAAATGGTGATACGTAGGTGGCCACCCCCCAAACCAGACACGTATTCTCGCGTCGGTTCAGGGCAAGCAAAAGAAAGGAGGCGGATATGAGCGGCAAGAAAAAGAATGTTCCGGTAAAAGAAAAGCCTGTGAAGAAGGAAAAATTGGTTAACGTTGCTTACGGCAGAGGCGATACGAATTTCAGTGAGTTGGTCGGCAAGACTTTGGCAGAGGCCAAGGAGTTTCTGGTTTCAGGAAATTGTAATTATCCGACCAACATCGTGGTCAGTCTTCCCAACAAGCCGAGGGCGAAGCCTGATTACAAGTTGAAGGCTGGAGATGAACTTTATTGCGAAGACCCTGAGCCGGTGAACGTTTACTTTGAAAAGAAAACCAGATCAAGCGTTGATTTCGTCGGTCAGACGGTTGGCGCGGTTTGCGAGGCTTTGCGGAAGAAGTGGAAGAGCCTACCGAAAGCGCCCGGTATTAAGGTCAATGACGAGGAGGCTAAAACTGATCACGTTCTAGAGTCCGGTGATGAGCTGAGGCTGTCCCACCCGGCGGTCAAGGTGACCTGCGGCTCGAACGGCGATGATCACACCGACCTCATCGGAAAGTCAGTCGCCTACGCACGCAAAATGCTGAGTGAGAAGTACAACATCAAGAAATCCATGAACGCTCTCGTCAACGACGATGACGTTGATGATGAAAAGTCGCGCATTCTCGAACAGGGCGATGAGCTGGAATTCTCCGAAGAAGACGGCAAGAAAGGTTAAAAACACAAAGCGTTCAGTTCTAAACTGAACGCTTTTTTTATTTAAATTGTTGTTGGTGAAGTGAGGGTTATGAGTTCAAAGCCATTCTTTGCTTAAATAATCCCAATCTTTGTTTTCTTTTTCGATTAAATAAATTTTTGCCTGGCGTCTGTTGCGTTAAAACGAGATAATTTTATCGCTTTCTTTTATCAGCTCATACAACTATTTAAAACCATTTTCAAAGTTACCGGCTGATATTTGTTCTTTGGATATTTTTTTAGTCCCTTTTTTACGAAGCCGCAAGATTCATAAGCCTTGATGGCGCGAATATTTTCCGGTCTGACATCCAAATATGCTTTTATATAACCCAATTTGTTGAAAGCTATCTTCATTACTTTATTTATTGCCTCCGAACCAAATCCTTTGCCCCAATATTCTTTTTCACCAATGACAATTTGTACTTCGAAGGTTTCTTTGGTTTTGTGACTTAGCGCCACATGACCAATGGCTTTGTCGCCGTATTGGATAATATAATGATGATCTTTGGGGTGATTAAAAATATCAAGAAAATATTCTGTTAAAATTTTGTCTGATTTTTCAAAAAAACCGCTGGTCAGATTGACGAGCTCTCTATCTTTCCACCACTTTAAAAAGTATTTGAGATCTGATCGTTTAACGTTTCTAAGCTTGATGGACATTTGTTAGCAGTGAGAATGAGTTATTGTGTTTTATTTTAATCTTTTCTTATTCTCGGGTGTCAGTAGGTAATTTTCTTTGGTTGAAACCCCTTTGCCGCTTTTTTTCTCTAGGTCTTCTCTGGCCTTGCCAGCTACGCTCCCGCCTTCTAGTGCGGCGAACTTGTTTTTATTAAAGCCTTGGGCATCCTTGTTCTTGGCAATTTCAGTTGTTGAGGCTTCACTCAACATAGTAAAGATCAATTCCAAATCATTCATATGATCCCGCAGATTTTCTTTTTTAAGACCTTTGAATTTTTGATATTGACCGGGCGTCATGCCAAAAGTTGCTTTGGAAATTTCCGCGGTCAAAATTGCGTACTCTGAATTTTCTTTTACACCTCGCTTTTTCCATTCGTCCGTTAAGGTCTCGCGAATTTCAATCCCGCGCATTCGTTTTTCAATCCATGCGTCAGAATAGCCCTTGGCTTTATAAAGTGCCCTGGTTCTTTTAGTAGCTATTTCTGGATCTTCGATTTCTTGGATTCGCTCGTAACCGACTTTTGCCAACCAACGCTTGAATGGTTCGGCCTTGGGTGAAGGAATGGCTTGGATAATGCGGAAAACCGTTTCCGTGTTGGCACAGTCCGTTTCTCTCATTTTTCCGTCAGGAGCGGCTAATTTCAACTGTCCGATTTTTTCGGACACTTCAAAAAATCCTTCTTTTATCAGTTTTTTCTTTAAATCGCTCCAATATTTTCTTGACCTGTCTGTTCCAGTCAAGGCTTCGATAATGTCTATTATTGAAAACCACCACTCATTTTTATAAAGGGTTTTACGAATTTCCTTTTTTTGGAAAATGGCGATTTTGGTCGTTTTATCTTCGTTGTTCATGCAAATTTATCACTTCTTATTTTCAAAAGTTATATTTTGTATTTCGAAGGTCTTTTTGGTTTTGTGGCCTAGCGTCACATGACCAATGGCTTGGTGGGCGTATTGGATAATATAATGGTGATCTTCGGGGCGATTAAAAATATCCAAAAAATATTCAGTTAAAATTTTGTCTGATTTTTCGAAATAACCGCTGGTCAGATTGACGAGCTCTCTATCTTTCCACCACTTTAAAAAGTATT
>JBBTXH010000060.1:0-3855 GCA_038062385.1 Patescibacteria group bacterium | reverse complement strand
CATCCGGCAGAAAATCAATCCCGGCAAATTCCGGCACGACAATGCCGTTTATTCCGAGCTCTTGATTCAGATGAATGGAGGTAATGTCTGTACCGCCAATACTTTTGCAGTCATCTTCAACTAAAACATCCGGCTTGATTTCCTCCACCACCTTTTTATAACTTTCTCCTTCTTGCCGCGCATGCACCGTGTCGCCGGGAAAATTAAACTTTTTCAAAACATCTTTGATTTGTTTGATTTCCAAAAACTTTATTCGTGAAGTCAAATAGGAAATTTCTGCGCCGGCCTCCACCCATGTTTCCATTTTTATTGCCGCGTCGCCAATCGCTACATAGCTCGCAAAATCGTTTTTTTTGTCTTCTGCGCTGTGCATGAGTATGGTGCCTTCGACGAAAACGAGGATTTTCATATTGGTTAAATGTTAGGATGTAGGGTTGTAGGGCGGTAGGTTAGTAGGTATCTGGACTGTCTACGCCCTACTTTTCTAACATCTTGTTATTTCACTAAAAATTGGCTCCACCATTTTATTTAACATTTTCATGACTTCCTCTAAGAGTTTATCGACATGAAAAAAATTTAATTTATCCACAAAAAGCAGACGTTTGGCGATCTCTAATTGCGTCTCCAATTCAGCTCCGGAAACATACGCTCTAATCAAAAACTGACGATAATCTTTTTTTGTGCTTCGCCTTCTGCCTTCGGCAATATTAGAAGGAACAGAAATCGCTGTTTTCCTCGTATGTGCTGTTAAACCATAACGCTCATCTTTCGGATAACCTTTTGTTAACTCGTAAACGGCCACCACCAATTCCATTGAACGTTGCCAAACTATCAGTTCCTTATAATTTCCAGGTGTATTAATTTCTCCATTTATATTATTCATAAAACTTCCTAATTCCTACATCCTACCGACCTACAACCCTACCGCCCTAAGCCCTATTTCACTTTTATAAAAAATCTCTTTCCTTTTTGAATCACGTCACCGCTCCGTACAATCGTTGCCGCGTTTTTTTCAACCTGGTCATTGATTTTCACTCCACCCTGCTCAATGTTTCTGCGCGCCTCGGAATTGGAACTAACCAGTTTGCTTTTTACGAGCGCTTCAACAATCGTTTTTCCAGCTAAATCAAATTCTTCAATTTCTTCCGGCCGTTCTTTTTTCTGAAACATACTTAAAAAGTTTTCCCGAGCAGTTGAGGCCTCTTTTTCTCCATGATATATTTTAACAATTGCTTCAGCCAACTCCAATTTCAAATCGCGAGGATTTTCGCCTTGTTGTAAACGAGTTTCAGCTGACTCTACGGTTTCCATCGGTTCAAACGTGCATAGCTCAAATCCACTTACAATCATATCGTCCGTCCAAGCCATGACCTTACCGAATTTATCCTGAGCCGAGTCATCAAGCGTAATCATATTACCCTCGCTTTTGCCCATTTTTTTACCGGAAGTATCGGTTAATAACTTGTTCGTTAAAACGAATTTTTCCTTATTCATCAACGACTTCATGAGCGTTCTGCCGATCAACATGTTGAAGGTCTGATCATTGCCGCCGATCTCGCCATCCACGTCCATGGCCACCGAATCATAACCTTGCATCAAGGGATACAAAAATTCAAGAAGTGAGATAGCTCTTGGTTGTTTAATTTTGACATCATCAGCCGATGTCTTCCAACTACATTTAGGACACTTTAAATAGGTTTTTGAAAGATTCAACAGACTGTAATCGCCATCTTTGTCAATGATTAATTTATTCTTTGCCGAGTACCAGCTACCACAATTTGGGCAATAAATCTCACCAAATATTCTTTTTTCAAACATGTCGCGCTCCAGCATTTGCTGAACCGTAAAATTAGAGGCTAACTCAACAACATTCTTAAGGCTCAGTTTATCCAACCACTCGCTGTTATATTTAACTTCGATTGTCTCTTCCCTTGAAAAATCCAAAATCGATTCAGCTTGCTGTTGATAATTTTTACAATTCAATAAAACTTGTTCACGCGTCAATGGTTTGCGCGTCGCCAACTTATCCGTCGGATCACCAATCATGGCCGTAAAACTGCCGATCAGCATGATAATTTTATGACCAAGCTGTTGAAACTGCCGCAACTTCATGAGACTAATTGCGTGCCCCAAATGCAAACTTGGACCCGTTGGATCAATACCAAGATACAGGGTTAGCTGTTTTCCGGACTTTAATGCTTTTTCTAAAAAACTTTTGTTCGGATAAACATTTTCCACGCCGCGTGTTAAAAGTTCTTCGATCTTTTGTGGATCAGTATTAGTTTTCATACTATTTATACTTATTAAATATAAACGGTTTTTATTTTATTGTCTCTCTGCCATCTTTTGATCGCGAGTTGAATCAATTTATCTATTAACTTTGAATATTTAACTCCGCTCACCGCCCATAATTTCGGGTACATGCTGATGGCCGTAAAACCCGGGATGGTATTCAATTCATTGATGATGAATTTATTTTCTTTCGTTAAAAATCCATCCACGCGAGCCAGACCCTCGCAACCCAGCGCTTGATAGGCCCTAACCGCTGTTTGTCTTATCATCTTGACCACGGAGAGAGGCAACTTTGCCGGTATTTCGAAAACAGCGCCATCATCATCCAAATATTTCGCTTCGTATGAATAAAATTCGTGTTTGGGAAGAACTCTTCCGGGCAATGAGGCGACCGCTTGTTCATTTCCAAAAACCGAACACTCAATTTCTTTTCCAATGATTGTTCTTTCAAACAAAACCTTATTATCATACTGAAACGCCTTTCGGACAAGACGGGCAAGCGATTGTTTGTTTTTTATTTTACTTACGCCGACCGATGAACCAGCGTTGGCGGGTTTGATAAAAAACGGCAAACCGAGTTTCTTGCTGATTTTTTCAAAATTTATTTCTTCCTTGTTAGAAACATCAAAAGTCAGAAACTCAGCAACAGGCAAACCAGCTATTAGCAATAACCTTTTTGCAACATCCTTGTCCATACAAACGGCTGAACTGAGCACGCCTGCTCCGACAAAAGGAACATCAACTATTTTGAGCAGTCCCTGTATTGTTCCGTCTTCTCCATACGTTCCATGTAGAACTGGAAAAGCCGCGTCAATTTTAATTTTCAATTTTTTATTTTTAATTCCAACCAGCTCGCGGCTCCTGCCGAAACCGAAAGTAACCGGTTTACCGCCTCGCGCCAGACAAATCTTTTTCGGCTCATCGGAATTCAAAATAAAATTTTTTGTTACATCATAAGCAAGAAAATTTCCGTCCTCATCAATACCAATCGGAACAATTTCGTATTTTGATTTATTCATCGCTTTTATGACATTGACCGCTGATAAAAGCGAAATCTCGTGTTCAGCCGATCGTCCACCGAAAAATATGGCAACTTTTACCTTTTTCATAATTATTCTTCAGTTTTTCAGATCGTTCAGTTGTTCATTAATTTTCCTTAATTTTTCCTGCGCTTCCATCAGCTTATCTTTTTCCAATCGAACAATATTATCCGGCGCGTTCTTTACAAACTGTTCATTTCCCAGCTTCTTTTTCAACTGAACAATAAAATTGTTCAAATTGTCTTGTTCTTTCTTCAAACGAGCGTTCTCTTTTTCCACATCTATCGCGCCGGCTACATCAACGAAAATACTGCCAAGCGCGAAAACTCCGGCGCTGACATAACCTGCCGGACAGGCGAACGAACCAGCCTTCCCTACTTCATTAACCTCAAGTTTATTTAACTTGATGATTTGCTCGATAATCGCGGCATTGTTTGCAACTAACTCTGTTTTCTTATCTAACGCAACGACCACTGCCAATTCTTTTGAATACGGAATATTATGTTGCGCCCTGGCATTTCTA
>JBBTXH010000059.1:0-5587 GCA_038062385.1 Patescibacteria group bacterium | reverse complement strand
CTTCAATCCAACCTGCTCGAACCATCGGAGTACCATTCATGGTGTTGTCCTTTCTATGGCTTTAGGAGTTCACTGACCTTGTTCCAGATTGTTTCATGAATTATTTGAACAGTGTTATCAGCCGAGACGACAAGCCAATTTGGTTTAATCTTTGCGAGCGTTAAATAACCTGATTGTACCCGTTTGTGAAAGTCCAATTTTTCGCTATCCAGTCGGCACGCCGCCAGTTGATCTTTGATTCTGGCGAGGCCAATTTCCGGATCAATGTTAAGTAGAACGGTCGCGTCAGGCTCAAGCCCGTGAGTGGCGAAATCATTCAACTTGATTACTTCATCAAGATTAAAAAGTCCGCGGGCAAAATGCTGGTAGGCGAGAGTTGAACCGTAAAACCTGTCGCACAGAACAATCGCTCCTTGCGCCAATTGCGGTCTAATAACCTGTTGTACGTGTTGCGCTCGCGAAGCGAGAAAAAGAAAAAGCTCAGTTTCCGCTACCATTTTTTTATTGGCCGGATCTTTCAAGAGACCTCTGATTTTTTCGCTAATCGGGCAGTTTGTTCCGCCGGGTTCGCGCGTTCGGAAAACAACAAAACCATTGTCTCGGAGCTTCTGCTCCAAAAGTTCAATCTGCGTTGTTTTTCCCGAGCCTTCACCGCCCTCGAACACAATGAATTTTCCAATCATAGTTTTTTCCTCCTTCTGTTGGGTTGCTACAAATTACGAATCACTACAAATTTACTAATCGGTCTAGATTGTTCTTTCGTTCTGTTGTTCATACGTTTGTTGGTCTTAGTTCAATTTGTAAATTTGTAGTGATTCGTTATTTGTAGCCCTATCCTGTACTGCCTAGCCCTCCTCGAGATACGTTGTGAACAGAATCAACTTTTGTTATCTCCGCTTTTTCAAATTTAATGAGCAAGGCCTGGGCAATGCGTTCTCCTCGTTCAACGGTTACAGGCGAGTCAGTGAAATTATACGCTTCAAATCGCCATTCATCTTGTTCGCCGCAGAAATCAGTATCAACGATTCCGATAGAGTTCGCGCAGGTTAATCCTTTTTTTATTGGTAGGCTGCTGCGTGAAGCCATGATAATGCAATGTCCTTCGGGAATAGCGATAATAACGTTGAGCGGAATCAAACGCAACTCTTTTGGTGGTACGGTTATATTTATTCTTGAATATAAATCAAAAGCCACACTGCCGCGTGTCTTGTATTCCGGCATGGGCAAAGTGTCGTCAATCAGTTTGATACTCAAATTCATTTCTTAATTCGTTTTAAGAGTTTCTCAAGTGCCAGATTCAATTCGTTTTGTGTGCCATTATTATTAACCGTATAGTTCGCTGACTTTTTTATTTCAGCGATCATTGATTCAGCTTCTTGTTTTTGATCTTTTTGAAATTGCTTGAATGTTTTGACTGTATCATCAGCGTTCTCCGCGCGTTTAACAATGCGTTCATATCTGATTTTCTCATCAGCTGTCACGTAAATCAATTTGAAATTGGGAAGTTTCTTGAGATGAGTAATATCTGCCGGCCGTCTGATGCCGTCAACGCAAACAATAGGAGTGCGATCAGCTTTCACTTCCTCGGCAATAACCTTGGCAAAGATTTCTTCACTGAAGGTTTTTCTTAACCATGTGGACATTTTTTGCATGTTTTCTCTGGTTTGCGGCAGATAAATGCGATCAAGAATATCCCTCAGTATTCGCGAGAAGCGGTGATAGCCGGCGTGATGTTTTTTGATAAAGTAATCGCAGGCAGTGCCTTTGCCACTGGCGATTTCGCCGATAAAACCGAGAATGATTTTTTTCATAGGTTTACAGATATACAGATATTACAGATAAACTAGAGCCATCTGTAATACTGATGTACGTGATAGTTACGTGATACTACTGATTATTTTAGGTTATAAATAATTGCCCCTATGTTTTTTTGATTTATTGCTTTTTTATATTGCTCCGTTGCTTTAGTACTTCTATGTTTCTATGTTTCTGTGCTTCTATGCTTCATTGCTTAAGCGTGATGTCTTGCAATCCGCGGCGAGAGTCCCAATCGTCTTCCTCCAGATCAACATGCAGTTTAATTAGAGGATATTTGTCGTGGATAGCATGATACATTTGATGAGCGATTTTTCGCAATGTCGGGTGAACCGGTTTGCCGGAGCGAAGTTCAATAACATAGACCGCGGCCGGCAAGCCGTAAGTAACGCGACAAGGCAGATTAAATCCAAGCGGAATGTAATATTGTTTTATCTCATTTGAACAATTTAAGTGTTCAAGGCGTTTCGTTTGCTGTTCAATCAAACCAAGAGCTTCGGATCTAACGGTTAGCGGCAGTTGCGCGAGATACCAATTGTTGAAACCGAATTTAGTGGTATGGAGCGGCATGCGGCAAACGCCGTTTCGATGGCGTTGAATATCGCGAAATGATCCGTAGTCAAGCAGAAAATCAAACGTTAACGTTCCGAGTTCAGTTAGAAAGTGGGGCAGAACGGTTTTCGCCGGTCGATTGGCCAGTAGATCATGATAATCCAGGAGATCAAAGTAACGCAATGTTGTACTAAAAGAAAATTCAGTTACCACTTTGTTTTCAAAATAATTGTGGTTGGCCATGAATTTGGCATTGTATTCTTCTTGCTCATCATGTTTTTCGTGGCAGAAACTGCTGGGATATTTTTCTTTTAATTTTTCACAGAGCTGCTGAGCGATTTCTTTTACTTCAGGCAGGGGATGATGGCGGAGCGTTAAAAGTTTGTCCCATGCTTGGCGCAAATTGGTGTGCCAACTGAGTTGGGTGGTAATCCCGGCCGGCAGAAAACCGCGCGTGATATCAAAAGCGCGCGCTTTGATTGCTTTATCATAAACCTTTTCATTTTCTTCCGGTTTTATCGGATAGGTTTTTTTCAAATGCTCTTGAACTGCCGTTTGGCTACTCATGTAAAAATTCATCCAGCCATCAAGAATTGTTTTTGATTCAATTGTTTGCATTGGATCAATGATCGGCTGGGCTGACATGTCTACGTAGCGCGTGCTGGTTTCCTGTCCGTTATAGAGCGGCCAATCTTGAATGGCCTTGTCCGCTAAAATGCTTAATTTTTCTATAAATAAAGTGGTACTGCCGCAATCAGCAATGCTTTTGTGGCCATAACCAACATAAAATTTTTCCATGAACTTTCCTGAGCCGCTGGCCTTGACGTTGTTCACATGTGTAGCCACGCTTTCCGGACTTCTTGAATACAATGCTTGAAGCATGGCCACATCTTCTGGATTGAATTCATCGTAGAGGAAAACTTCTGCCTTGCCGAGTTGTGCTTCTATGCTTCTATGCTTCTTTGTTTCATTGTTCGTTTCACTGCCCAGATGATTGCCCATATCAGTGTAAGTGGTCATTGTTTGACTTAAAAGTTCGAATTTAACGCCTGCTTCAGAAAAAATTTCTTTGCTCCTTGATCCGGCGTGGTAGTCGCTGGCAGCAACAACGCGGGTAATACCGGAATTAATAATCATTTTCGCGCAAGTGTAGCATGGCGTCATGCGGCAATATAAAGTTGAGTCTTTGAGTGAAACACCGAAACGGCTGGCTTGGCAGATGGCGTTCTGTTCAGCGTGCGTGGTGCGGATGCAGTGACGGCTCTCGGTATTATCTTCGTTTACAATTGTATGCATCTCATGACCCAGCTCATCGCAATGTTTGAGTCCTGCCGGAGAGCCGACGTAACCAGTGGAAATGATTCGTTTTTCTTTGGTAATGACGCAACCGGAACGTCCGCGATCGCATGTGCCGCGATTGCCGACAAGATCGGTTATTTTCATGAAATACTCATCCCAAGATGGCCGGACATAATTGTTTTCCATATAAAAAAATTCATTCCCCCGGTTGTTTTTTTATTGTTTGGTCGCTACCACATTTTATCAAATGAATAGGCGACTGGCAAAGTGTGCATAAGCTTGACTTCGTGTATCGCATATCGTGTATCGTGTATCGTATATCGGAATGGGCATATTTTAAAAACAAAAAGTTCTGCCTGCGCAGAACTTTTTGTTTATTAGATTTGCGTCTTGATCGCCGGACCCATGGTGGAACAAATTGTGATGCTTTTGATGAAAATACCTTTGGAGGTTTCAGGTTTGGATTTTTTTACTGCTTCAATAAAGGTAGAAAGATTGGCGATTAATTGTTCTTCAGTGTTTCCGGCTTTGCCGACCGCTTGGTGGAGATTCGCAGTGTCGTCATTCTTGTAAGCGACTTTGCCTTTTTTCAATTCAGAAATTGTTTTTGCCAAATTAGTCGTGATGGTTTCGTTTTTCGGAGAAGGCATGAGGCCGCGAGGACCGAGAATTCTAGCGAGCGGAGAAAGAGTTTTCATCATTTCCGGCATGGAAACCGCGATTTCAAATTCAATCTTGCCGGTTTTTTTTAAGCCTTCAATATCATCGTCGGTATAGACGAGATCAGCGCCGGCTTCTTTGGCGTCTTTCGCTCGATCGCGCGGCACGAAAGCAGCGACAATCTTTGCTTTGCCGAAAGAATTTGGCAGTACGACCACGCCGCGAACTTGTTGTTCTCCTTTTTTCGGATCAATGCCGAGACGCATGTGCACTTCCACTGTTTCATCGAATTTGGCGGTGGCGTTTTTTTTGACCAGAGACACAGCTTCAGCCAAAGGATAAGTTTTGCTTTTGTCGAAGGTCTGGTAAAGTTGCTTGACGCGTTTGGTGAGCATAATATTTTGTTATTAATTGTTTAGCGTGTCTAACTGTCATTTCGACTCGCATGGAGAAATCTGTGAAACGCATGTTAGCAGATTCCTCGGTGTGACTTCGGAATGACAATGGAAAATAAAAAAGGGATCGAACACGACCCTTTTTCAAAACATTATTAACATCGCGCAAACGCGAGTTAAGAATATTTTATATTGAGGTCGTGGTAATGGCGTTGCCAGATTAACTCGCAACTTCCACAACGATTCGCAGTAAACAAGATGCTTTTAGGATAAGCGATAGGATTGCCTATCGCTTGTTTTTTTATAAAATGAGCATCAGCACGATAGACAAAATTTGCGCGTAACAAATTAGTATCGCGGTAGCGACCCATGGTTTGATAGTTCTTTTGCGATTAATCAAAGGAATTAATATTATTGGTAGGATCATCCCTATTATCGCACCAAAAACGCACAAAGGGTTAATATCTTGTATTTCCAGAAAATTCACAGTATTGGTTGCGGCTGTGATGACGAGAACAATTACTATGAAGTATTGCATTTTACCCTCCTTTTGTGGTTGTTATCCTAGAAGCATCTTGTTAATGATCACTGTAATGTTAACTTATATGATGAACAATGTCAATCGCCGACAATGATTATCCTTCAATGGTGACGCCCATTTGTCTCGCGGTACCGGCAATAATTTTCATGCCAGCTTCAATATCATTGGCGTTCAAATCAGGCATCTTTTTTTCCGCGATCTCGCGCAATTGAGCTTTGGTGATTTTACCGACTTTCTCGGTTGAAGGCTTGTGCGCGCCTTTGGCGATACCGGCCGCTTTTTTTATCAGTTCAGAGGCTGGCGGGGTTTTAATGATGAAAGAAAA
>JBBTXH010000058.1:774-2200 GCA_038062385.1 Patescibacteria group bacterium | reverse complement strand
CGGTTCGCTGATATAATTAAATTCTTTTTTGGATAATTTTCGATCTCTGTGTTTCGCGCTTTTCAAAAGTTCATAAACCATGTCCTTCAGGTTAGCCACGGAAACTTCGGTGTAATCAACGATTGATTGTCCGCCAACCGTGACTGCCAAACTTTCTTTTTTCAACCTTTTTCCTTCGCAAGCCGCGCAAACATGCTGACGCATATAGCGCTCGATTTCTTTTCGAATATAATCTGAATCTGTTTCTTTGTATTTTAATTCCAATCCGGGAATAACGCCCTCGAACATCATTTTCTTTGAACCAACATCATACTCTTCCTCAGCCGTACCGCGCAAAACAATTTGCAATGCCTTTTTGCTCAATTTTTCCACCGGAACATCAATTGAAAAATGATGTCTTTTCGCCACTGCTGCCAGCACCTGCCAAATAATCGTTTGATTGGAAAAAATCTTCGTCCACGGTTTGATCGCTCCTTGAGCGAGAGTTAATCGCGGATTGCTGATCACCAGCTCAGGATCAACTTCTTGTTTTACGCCAAGTCCCGCGCAATCAGGGCAAGCGCCGAAAGGAGAATTGAATGAAAAACTGCGCAGTTCTATTTCCGGCAAATCAAGATCGCATTTCGGACAAGTATAATATTGGCTGAACAAAATGTCGCCAATTTCATCTGAACGCAAAATCACGACCAAGCCATTACCTAGATCAGCAGCCACCTTAACTGATTCTTTAAGTTGTCCGTGGGTTTCCTTATCTCCGTCCAATAAAATTCTATCAACCACCACTTCGAGCGTATGTTTCTTTTGCTTATCCACGTCCAGCTGTTCCACTTCTTCTATATTATAAATAATGCCGTCAAAACGCACCTGATAATAATTAGCCTTTCTGATTTCTTCCAAAATTTTCCTGATACCACCCTTCTGCTCACGCACGACCGGCGCCATGATGGTGACATTAACTTTGTGATTTATTTTCCAAATTTTATCGCTGATTTCTTCCACGGTTTGTCGAGAAACTTCAACTCCGCAATTCGGACAATGAGGATGACCAATGCGGCTGAACATGAGTCGCAGTAAATCGTAAATTTCCGTGATCGTTCCGACGGTTGATCTCGGATTTTGCGCGCTGTAGCGCTGGTCAATGGCAATGGCCGGAGACAATCCCGTGATTTGATCCACATCCGGTTTTTCTTTCACTTCAAGAAATTGGCGCGCGTATGAAGATAAACTCTCAACATAACGCCTCTGGCCTTCGGCGTAAATAGTATCAAAAGCCAGCGATGATTTACCTGAGCCGGACAGTCCGGTGATCACGACCAATTTGTTCCGCGGAATATCCACGTTAATATTTTTTAAGTTATTAACGCGCGCTCCGCGGATGGAAATTTTGTTTGACATAATACGTAAAAATATTGATAGTCAACATTGC
>JBBTXH010000058.1:0-764 GCA_038062385.1 Patescibacteria group bacterium | reverse complement strand
ACATTGCGCTTGATTGTAGCAAGAAAAGAAAGGATTGTAAATAGAGAGGTTACGAATTACGAATTTACTACGGATCTACTAATGGCTACTAACATTGCAAATAGCTCGTGATTTTTTCAATTTTAAAACCCGTTCCATGATAGAAACGGGTCGTGAACTATAGCTTATGCATTTCCACCAAAATGCGAAATGTCAGTGTTGCCAAAAGGCCGGCTAAAGTAACTCCAATGAACAATCTCCCCGGAAATTTTCTTTTTTGTTCAGCCGACACTACCGGATCACTCAAGACGCGCGGATTCAAAATCCACCAACGACATGCAACAATTAATGTAAACGCCACCAAAAACCATGAACCGATCAGCAACGTGCAGTACAATCCTTCGGACATGGGGCACCTCCTCTTCCTATTTCATTATTCTATTCGCGATCAACGGAATTTCTTTTCTAAAAAAACTTTTCACCTTTTTCCAACTGGCGTCAAAATATATTTGCGGTTCAGGGTCGCTCTCGGCGTCTTCAAAATATATCAAGGCCTTAAGAATATGATGATAATTATGCGCGATTGACGGGTATTGAACCTTCAGCCGTTTAATAATACTTTCGAGCGGTTCAATATTCTTCGCGCACCAATACAAATCAAAGAAGTCTCTCTTTCGACCGCGTTGGGAAATGGCAATGATTTTCATCACGGCAATGTCAATTTTATTCAAAACACGAACCGAACCATGGAGGAGGAAATTTTGCTTAGGCACAAAAAACGGATA
>JBBTXH010000057.1:0-9831 GCA_038062385.1 Patescibacteria group bacterium | reverse complement strand
GCGAAATATAAGGATAAGGCCGGTTCCGGTTTGCTTGATATAAAAAAAGCGTTTGATAAAATTTATTCGCCCTCTAAACTTATTAATGAACCGGTGACGACAACGATCAATACAACAAACAATCAAAATTTAATTTTAAAAACAAATAAGAACGCGGCCGCGCAACTGTTTGTTTCAACAAAATCCGGCGGTCTCGGTACAGTGAATATTTACGATTATCAATTCAAAAAGAAGAATGAACTTTTGGTGATCATGGCCGACGAGTTCAAAGGATTGAATATCACGCTGGCTGACATTATTCCTGAAGGCAACAAAGAAATCGTGGCCGGCGCGGCGAGAGGAGGGACGCCGTTTGTGCGCGTGGTGGATGTTTACGGCAATATCATCAGCAGTTTTTTGGCGTTTGACGCGAAATTTAAAGGCGGGGTAAAAGCTGCGGCCGGCGATGTTGATGGAGATGGGAAAATTGAGATAGTGGCAGTGCCTGAATCAGCGTCAAATCCAACGGTTAAGATTTTTGATCTGAACGGTACTTTGGAAAAAGAGTTTGTTGCTTATAACATTGATTACAAAGGCGGTATGAACGTAGTTGTCGGAGATTTGGATAATGATAAAAAGGCGGAGATTGTGGTCGCGCCGCATCAAGGGATTTTGCCAAAAGTGAAAGTATTTGATAATAATGGAAAATTAAAAAAAGAAATTTTGGCATATTCGCCGCAGTTTAGCGGTGGAGTGAATATTGCGCTCGCGGATATTGATAAAAATTCAAAACTGGAAATCATCACCGGAGCGGGTCCTGGTGGCGGACCGCATGTTCAGGCGTTCGGTTATGACGGTGTAAAACTAGTCAGCTTTATGGCGTATGGTTCAAATATGAAACAAGGAGTGGAAGTAAAAGGGATGGATTGGGATGGCGATGGCAGTATGGACATTATCACTGCGCCTGGGCCAGGAGCCGGACCGCATATTAAAATTTTTGATCGTTTTGGAGGTTTTCAGCAGGAATTTTTTCCATTTTCCTCAACGTTCACTTACGGGATAAATATTGAAGCGAATTAATTTTATGATTGATGGCGTAAAAATCAAACAATTGAAAAAATTCAGCGATGATCGAGGTTTTTTTGCGGAGATTATTAAGTTTGGCGAAGAAACGTTTCATGAGGTGAAACAAACGAGTTATACAGAAACTTATCCGGGCGTGATTAAAGCTTTTCATTGGCATAAAAAACAGTGGGATATCTGGTTTGTGGTAAAAGGAATGGCGCAAGTGGTGTTGTATGATTTGCGCGATGAATCAAAAACAAAAGGCGAAACGCAAGTTGTTTACGCCGGAGAGGACAGTCCGGTCACGATCGCCATTCCGCCGGGTGTGGCTCACGGTTATCGCGTTCTTGGCAATGAAAAAGTGTGTTTGTTCTATCACACGAGCGAAGCATATGATCCGGCGAGTCCCGACGAAGAGCGGATAGCGTTTGATGATCCGAAAATTAACTTTGATTGGACAACCAAAAACAAATAAGGCTACAAATCATGGCTACATATTACAAATCACTACGAATTTACGAATAGAACTAAAACGTATGAAGAGCGAAACGAAAGAACAGTCTAAACCGATTTGCCTGCCCGCGCAGGCGGGTAAATTTGTAGTGATTTGTAATTTGTAGCAAACATATGCAGGAAAAAATAGTTTTCGCGCCATATGATCGCATAGTAAAGTTTTTTTTACCGATCATTCCGAAAAAGCTAAAACCGAATCAGCTGACTTTTTTCAGGTTGATATGTTCGCCGTTACTTATCGGACTTTTGGAAACAAAAGAATATACGATTGCTTTGATTTTTTTTGCGATTTTGGCGATAACGGACATGCTGGACGGCTCGCTCGCGCGGCTACGCAATCAAGTCACGGAATGGGGAAAAATTTGGGATCCGATCGCGGATAAATTGTTGATTGGTACAGTGGTCGTGGTTTTGTTACTTAAAATAAACTTGAGTTTAACGATTTTTCTTTTGGCTTTTGAATTGGCTTTTGTGCTCGGCGGCGCGTTCCATAAAATCGGGGAAAACGGCAATCACGCCTTGCAGGCCAATATGTGGGGCAAAATAAAAATGAATTTACATTGTTTTGGCGCGGGGCTCTTGATTCTGGGGGTTATTATGGATCACAACATGCTGACCTTTGTCGCCGAAATTTTATTTTATCTCAGCTTGTTGTTCGCGGCCGTAAGTTTAATTAAACGCGGCGTGTAGGTTAGTTGATAATTAACCTAATTATTCTAATTATTTTAATTGACCTAAATAATAGCCAAATAACAATAACCAAAAACTATTTTATGTTTGGGATTTCGGAATTCGAAATTATTTAGAATAATTAGAACAATTAGGTCAATTATCGTGTCAGGGCCAGATCCGTCCTTTGGCGGAGAATAATTTAATGCTTATGTCTTGCTTGTTTTGTGAAATTATCAACAAAGAAATTCCCGCGGAAATCGTTTATGAAGACGATTTTGTTTTGGCTTTTCTTGATATCAATCCGGTGAATCCCGGGCACACTTTGGTTGTTCCGAAAAATCATTGCGAAAATTTGTTGGACGCGAGAGAAGATGATTTAAAAAAACTAATCGCGATTATCCCGAAAATAGCCAAAGCAGTTATGGCCGGTAGTCAGTCTGAGGCTTTTAATTTGAGTAACAATAACGGGGTTGCGGCCGGACAAGTGATCCCGCATTTGCATTTTCATGTTATTCCAAGGAGAATTGACGACGGCGTTCATTTGTTCAAAGGAACAGCGAGGGCTAATGAAGAATTGAGAGCTGATGGGGAGAAGATAAGAAAACTTTTAAGCATTTAAGCAAAGAAACAAAGCTTAGTTGTTTAAAAAAGAAAATCCCGTCACATGCGTGTGACGGGAAATTGCGTTTAAAGAAGAGTAGTCGGTGGACCGAAGATAACGTTTAGTATTGATTCGCCGCGCTCTATGGCACGCAGTTTTTTCGTCAAGTTATTGTCATAACAACCGTTTCTAGCGAATTCGTATTCTGCCAGCATCTCATCAATCTTATCAACTTCTTGATAAGGTAAATATTCGCTGTCTGCGTTAGTCAGGTGAGTAACCAGTTTCGCGTCCAGCGGTTCGTCTAGATAGCAGTGGGAGCCGTCCCAACGCAACTTTTCGCAATTGCCTTCGGCCGGGTCGCTGACGCGAATTTCTTTTGCTTTGACAATGACTAGCCTGATCGTGTCCTTAGTCAGTTCCAGCATGCTGATTGACCGATCATCGGTTCGCGCGATGATATTGCCAGAACCCAAGCTGAGAGATTCTTTGAGAATATACACGGGATGATAACGGAAAACAACCGTTTCTTGTGAGACGCTTGAACTGCATTTGTCCATACCCGGAATACATTCTTTTATGATGGTCTCTCTGACGATTATCTGGGCACTGCGAAAGACATCGTGTGTTCGTACGGATATTGTCATTGTCGGCATTTCAGTTGTTCCATCCGGTAGCGGGCGGCTGTTTTCTTTTTCGTATTTTTGATATTCATCGTTTCCAGTGTATTCAGTTTTTTCGTAAACAACCGCTTCCGGAAAATAACGTATTGAAAGGTTGCCGCTGGGTTCAATAAATGCGCGTTCTGTTGCCGAGAGAGAAGAAAGTTCAATATCACTCAGCGGATATGATGGGCGCACATAGGATGGTGTGTTGTACATGCAACCGGTTAAGAAAATTGTGAATAGAACAATAATTTGTATGGTTCTGCGCATTCTGAACCTCCGACAGGAGAACCATTCTCCTTCAATATGATATTACATTATTTTTGTCATTGTGTCAAGTGTCATAAAATCGAGACAAAACGATTGACAGCCCAGTGGTTACGTGCTAAGTTGAATTTGAACCCGAAAGGGAAAGGAGGGAACCATGTCAGATAAAGATAATGTGCATGTCAGTGATGAAATTGGAAACATGTTACTGCTCGACTTTTTGCGCAAGTATCGAGGTTCTCCGGCCATCAGCACTTTGACAATTCGTGATATTATCCGTTTGTGTCATGAGGTAGAATGTGGAATACATCATCCAAACATTGCAGCAGAGTCAGGACATCCGTGCGTTTGCAGGCAGGATGATTTAGTTTGCGAGGAATCGTTTGAAGTTGAACCTGAACCAGAAACTCAGGATAAGGGTTCTTGGTATTTCAAGGGACCAAGCGGATTGACGTACCGCTTCAAAAGTTTTGCCTCGTTGCAGAAGTGGGTAAGAGGGAAGATCAGCGAAGGTCATCCCGAGCATGCTCTTGTTTCGCCAGATGGAGAGACGTGGAAATTATATGTGGAAGTTGAGAAAAATCTTATTGTCAGCGCCAATTCTGCCATTGAGGCGTTCAAGATGTCGAGAAACATTGAAGACGATTTTGATTCGGTTGGCGTGGAAGGATCGGGCAAGCCGGATCAGTTGGGCAATATTGGTTTAAGTTTTGATGAACACATGGTTGCAAATGATCCGTTGTTTAGCCCTGATCGCGCTCCATCTCCTGAATATCAAAGAGAAGCTGAATCAGCGGCCAGATATGCAGAAGCAGATCTTCAGCATCAAGACGGCACTGGCGCTGTGAGCGTTGTGTCATCCGAGTCTGGCTGTTTCAAAGGCGATCCTGCCAGTTTGGTGAGGAGAACCGAGCCAACGCTAGAACAACCGATTGAATCAGAGACAGAACCATCAGTTAAGGAAAATATTCTGTGGTAGTTGACGGAAACGAGTGGTCAGCATTACAATGTTGTTTCTTTAACTTCTTTGCAAAAGTGGGGTAGTACTTTAACCTACACTGATCTGGCGCCTATTTCAATTGACGGCGGAAAAACATGGAAAGCGTATGACGAAGTCATGGCCATTATCAATGCAAGTAACGGAATCCTCACTCCCATCAAAGCGTTTGACTGTGCTCACGTGATTGAGATAGGTGAAAGGCCAGCTGTTGCAACGGAAATCGTTGAGACAGGGACGGGCCAGACTTGCGCTTGCGGAACGACTGAAGAAGATTTGAAGATTGCCCCACACTTGTGTGACTGCGGCTGTGGTCAGACAGGCGGATGTAAATTCCCGGTTGATTCGTCGGGCAAGCCAGAAACGCCGAGAGCTGTTGAGACTGCGTCTGAAGCTGAAGCAGTATCCACTCTCAATGACTATCGTTGGAAATTGATAGCACCGGATGGAGTGCTTCATGATTTTTGCACATTAGAGTCTTTGAGTTTGTGGGTAAAAAATTGGGGACTTTCTGGAAAATATTCAATCTCGTCTGACGGAAATACGTGGACTGATTATGATGATTTCATGGCTAAGCTTGAACCTGCTGAAGCATTTACACAGGCGGTTGCACCAACAGAAGAAGGTTCAGCTGATTCGTCAGAGCAGTCGATTGAATTGGATTCGCAGGAAGTTTCTGATGAAACGCCAGGAGAAATGGAGTTGCTTGACGACGAGGTAGTAGAGGCAGATTCAGAGCAAACTCCTGACGTCATTGACGAATCGCTTCGCGGTTGTCCGCACGATCCGTTGGCGGAGCAAGAAGTGCCGCGGATAGATTCAGATCAAGCTGATTCATCGGCCGAAAGTTCAACTCAGCCGGAGACATCAACTACTCCGGTTGTTACTATAGTTAATGAGATAATTTGGAAAGTGAGAGGCGAAAGAAGTGAACGAATTCAGGAGTTTCCTGGATTTGCCGCTTTGCAGCAGGGAGTGAGCAATCTTCCCGACGCGCCGGATAAGATTTATATTTCACTTGATGGAAAAGAATGGAAAACATATGAGCAGGTTCAAAATTTGATAAAAAGTGGTGTTCGGCTTCGTGACGCTTATGAAGTCGCGACTCCAGTACGTTTTCGTAAACCAAGTTTGAACGGAATACCAAACGCGGATCTGACAAAATGTGAAATTTGCCGTGACACGGTTGAGCTTTTGACGAGAGAAGATTGCGTGAGCAGAATGATTGTTCCCGTGGCAATACACGGTGGTGTTTTGGTGGTGGCAGTAGCCAATCCTGACGATCTGGAATTGGTTGCGTATCTTGAGAGTAAATATCCGTATTCTATCAGCCGTGTAGAGGCCGACAGAGAACAGATTCAAGAAGTTTTGGATACAATTTACGAAGAAAAAAGTTAATCGTATTAAACAACCTTGTCTTTCTTAAAGACAGGGTTTTTTGTTTTAATCGTAGTTATTTAGTGTGAGTTTGCTTCGAGGTTTTCCTGAAGGAAAGTTTGAACAGGGAAGGTTGAGGAGGTCAGGAGATCGGCGAAGCCGACAAGCCGTTAAGGTTTCTAAAATCCTGTTCATGTCGGAATAGGGTTGGGCATGGGCGGTAAGATGTTTTTGTTTATAAAACGTTTAGAGTATAGTTCAGCTGATTTTTTTGTTTAAAAATGGAAGGTTGAGGAGGTCGATAGACCGACGAAACCGACCGCCCGTCAGGGCATCTCAACCCCCTCCACGTCGGAACGGGGAGGGGGCAGGCTTGCCCAGTACTTGCGCGAAGCAAATAGTGCTGGGGGGTGGGGCGCAGTCCATGTTTATAACACTTTGTTTGGAGTCACTTTTTATTGTTGACAATCAATTTGCCAGAAATATATTAAACAGGTAAGATATTCTCGATCAAAAGATTACTAAATTATGAAATTACTCGTAACCGGCGGTGCCGGTTTTATCGGTTCAAATTTCATTCGGCATATTTTGAATAAATATCCGTACTATTTTGTTATTAATCTTGATAAACTGACTTACGCCGGCAATTTGGACAATTTGAAACAGTTTGAGAGTCATCCGAATTACAAATTCGTTAAAGGAGATATTCTGAACTCAGAATTAATTGAGCATGTCGCGGCTGATGTTGATATTATTGTTCACTTTGCCGCTGAGACGCACGTTGATCGTTCGGTTCTTGATCCGTTTTCTTTTGTGAAAACCAATGTCCTCGGCACGCACGTTCTGCTTGAAGCCGCGAGAAAATTAGGCAACAAAAGATTTCATCATATTTCCACTGACGAAGTTTTCGGTTCTTTGCCGCTTGAGGATACGCATCGTTCATTTCACGAAGAAACGCCGTATGATCCGAAGAGTCCGTATTCATCATCAAAAGCCGCGTCCGATCATTTGGTTCGGGCGTATTATCACACTTATGGTTTGCCGATTACGATTTCCAATTGTTCAAATAATTATGGACAGTTTCAATTTCCGGAAAAAGTGATTCCGCTTTTCATTACCAATTTACTGGAAGGGAAAAAAGTGCCGCTTTACGGAGATGGAAAAAATGTACGTGATTGGATTCACGTGGAGGATCATTGCGAAGCAGTGGACGCGATTATTCACAAAGGAAAAATCGGCCATACTTATGTTGTTGGCGCTGATTGCGAGAAAACAAATTATGAATTGACCATGACGATTTTGAAACATTTGGGACATGGCGAAGAAATGATTGAATTTGTGAAAGACCGTCCGGGCCATGATCGCCGCTATGCTATGCGTTCGCACAAAATTCAGGCAGAACTCGGCTGGAAACCGAAATACAATTTTGAAGATGGTATGCGCCAAACCATTGATTGGTATGTGGCAAACAAAGATTGGTGGCAGAAAGTGAAGTCAGGGGAGTATTTGAAATATTATGACGAGTGGTACGGAAGTCGGCTACAAATTACGAATCGAACAAATGTTACAAATTGACCAAGACTGTATATTTTGTTCTAAATGATTTTTCGACTGCTTTTTCCTAACTGATAAGCCTGTTCTTCCGTTCTTTCGTTTAAAGTTTTTTATGTAGAAATTCGTAGATTCGTAGCCAATTCGTAATTGGTAGCCCTTGTTTATTGACAATAAAAACCCCATGGTGGGGAAAGGAGGTTCAATGAATAATGATTTGATCGAATTTACGAAAGATAATGACCGCAATTGGTCTGAAGTGAAAAGGTTGAGAGAAATACCGATAACTGAATTGATTGAAGAAGTTCAAGTTGATTCGCGAGAAGTCGCCTTTAAACGTGGCGTTCAAGCTTTGCAAGTGATTCTCAATAATTTGCATGATGCGGGTGTGAGATTCAGAATGACTGATCCGGGGCATGGTCCAGGACACCTGGCGCGCGACGCGGCCAATGCCGTATCATTGCTTAGCAAGATTGAAGCTGATCCGAGGCACATCTTCATCGGGCTGATGGCCGGTGTTCTTCATGACGTAGGTTGCGCGCTGGTTGATCGCTATGCGGATAAGACGCGCGCGGTTCGTCACGCGGAAGTCGGAGCCATGGTCGTAAATCATGTTCTAGGCCTCAATCATTCAGCGATAAAATTGAGTGAAGCTGAAAGGCGGTTGGTTTGCTACGCGATTGCCGCTCATACTCATTATTTGAAGTCAACCGAGGTGACTCGCGCTGACGGACAAGTTCGCACAATTGAACCGTACGTTGATCTTGATAAAGACGGAAAACCGTTTTATTTTGTTTGGTTCCCTCGCTGGATTGATCGTTTGGATTGCGTAGGGCCGAGTTTTATCGCGAGGCACTATCTGACTTTAGTAAAACCGCACGCTGACTTTGCGGGAGATAAAGGTTTTGTTGATACGTCATTTGAAAAAGATATGACGCCGAAATTTCAGGAAGAATGCGGTCAGCGCACTATGCTGGATCATCTCCGAATGTTCGCTAATAGCCAGACCAATGATTCTCCTTACGGCAAGTGGGATTATGGTTGGATGATTGAACTTCGCGATCACGCGAAAAAAAGAACAAATGAGGTTGTTCTGGCTGTGCGTGATTTAGATAAACGTGAACAGACCTTTGGAAGCTCGGAAGCGGTCAGTGCTGATTGGCGAATAATATTAATGGAAGCGATCAGTGCTGAGTGGCACAGATTTTTAGCTGAAAAGATTGAACCGACCGGCAAAGGCGCGGCTGTGGCTGATGAACTTCAAATAATGTTTGAGAATTTGCCGCTCGAAACGCAGAAAGCGTGGTGCGTTGGATTTCGAACGGTCATGTCACAATACAAAGAGTGGAAGAATGAAATGCTTATTGAGGACGTGATGCCACAGCTTCATGCTCTTAGTCCTTTGGGATTGATAATACCAAGAATGGGAAAAACCATTGAACTAATGTTATAGTTTGAGAAGCAAGGAGGCGTTAATAACGCCTCCTTTTAAAATATTTGCCACTTTAAATAATCATTGATATAATACCCGCAGATATAAAATTGAATTAAAATATGGATGCAGAAATCAAACAAGAATTTGAGAAGTTAGCAACGGGGTTAACGAAAGAAATAGAAGATTTAACGGTTGTGATTAAGGAAAGCTTCGAAGCCGTAGATGTCAGGATGGATAGCCTGGAAAATAAAATGGATGTCAGAATGGACGGTTTGGAAAACAAAGTGAATGGCCTGGAAAATAAAATGGACGCTGGATTCTCTTCGGTTCAAACGGAATTAAGATCGATTCGAGCGGAACTAAGATCAATTGACGAACGATTAACTGCCTTGGAAATTTTCGTGGCAAAAATCAACAAAACCGAAACTGAAGACATCGGCGTTGCTTATAAAGACTTAGAAGAAATAAAAACACGCGTTGCCAACATTGAACAGCAAATGAAACTTCAATCAGTTTAGGGCTTGATTTTTACCGATTAAGAGAGGTGTTAATGCCGCCTCTTTTTGATTTGACTTTTTTCTATCAATTGATAAAGTGTTAGCGATAAAATTAACATCAGACATTATGAAGATTCTAATCATTGGCGCCAAGGGTATGCTTGGTCAGGAATTGGCCAAGAACCCCGCCAGCAGCAGTTCGGCGATCGGTG
>JBBTXH010000056.1:0-2271 GCA_038062385.1 Patescibacteria group bacterium | reverse complement strand
CCCTGCGCACCAATTTTTTGATACCGTCAACTTCTTTTTCCACCTCGCGGCCAAGATCGGTCTTTAACGTAAATGCTTGTCCGCTATATTGCGCTTTCTCAATCTCTTCGCCCAAATGATGCGGTTTCAAATTAAAATTTTCAACCAGATAACCTGATTCTTTTCCTTTCAAATCATATCGTTCACTTCTGCGTTCGTAATACCCCGGCTTCTGTGCGGTCATATAATACTGCTCATTTCCAACCAGGAATGCATAGCGTCCTTTGCCATCAGTAATCTGACTGTCCAATAATTTATTAAACTTCACGTCAAAAACACGAACAATTGCTTTTTCCAGCGCGCTTCTCTTCTCCGCGTTTTTTACCGAACCCCAACTGCTCGGTTTTTCTCCGAGCGCCAATTTTTTAAATATTCCATACATCGCCAGCTGAACGATAACCACGGCTCCAACCCACCAACGCGGGCTGATGGCAAATGAGGTAATGGCCAATGCCGGGCCAACCATGGTCAGAGCGAATTGAACTTTCTTGGTTAGATGCAATCGCATTTCATGCTTAATGGTTTTCACTGCTTTGTTCGGATCAAGAGGAATCGGTTTCGCAATCACGTCTTTTTCAGTAACCTCTAGTTCGTTTCCATAATATAAATTTTCATATTGCCCATCAATATTCGTTTTTTCCAAAAGAGTGCTCGGAAATTTATACTCTTTCTTCTCTACCGACAAATAATATTTTCCCGGATTCAAAATAAATTCATAGCGTCCTTGATGATCGGTCACTCTTGTTCGCACCAATCGCTTTGTTTCAGCTTCATAAACGCGGACAACCGCAAGATCAACCGGCTGTTTGGTAATTGAATTGTAGATAACCCCATAGCCTCTTTTCTTTCGTTTCATGAATAACAATAAAGGTTGGGTGAAAATAAATTGTAAATAGGTCAGCGCCGTCGCTCCGCTCGCGCCGGTCGCTCCAATGGTCGCCACCGAAGCGACCGAAGTCGCGGCTACTGTCGTCAAGACTGCTTGTTTGGAAACTTTATTTATTTTTTCTATCGTCGGATTATCAATTGTTTTTTGTTGAACTTGTTTGGTGGTTTTAACCACTGTTTTTATGGTTTGCTCGATTTGTTCCTTAACCAAAGCCAAGTCTTGCCCAGAAATATTGCTGATAATTTGCGATAAGCCATCCATCGTGTCTTTCACAAATTCAGACTTCATTATTTGATCCACATCATAAATCAATTCAGTCTGCTGATCATTCGAACTTTTGTCCCACGCCTCTTTGTTTTTTATTTCAATGATAATTTCATCAGCGGTTTTATTTTTAATGGGTTTCTCTGCTTGAATCGGCTGATCGGTTGCGTCGTTATTGGTTTCAACTTCAATCGGCGCCACCGGTTTAATCGGGGCAATTGGTTTGATTGGAATAATAGGATCGATCGGTACAATCGGCTGAACCGGCTTCAATGGAACTTCAACCTCCTCCCCCTTTTTTTCTGCTTCTTTCTTGGCCGTTGCTTCATCCGCTGCTTTTTTTTCTGCTTCTTTCTTGGCCGCTGCTTCGTCCGCTGCTTTCTTCTCCGCTTCTTTCTTGGCCGTTGCTTCGTTCGCTGCTTTCTTCTCCGCTTCTTTCTTGGCCGCTTCTTCATCCGCTGCTTTTTTCTCCGCTATTTCTTCATCTGTATTTTCCTTTTTTTCGTTCAATGCCAATTGAAACGTCTTGCGCGCAGACGTGACTGAAATATTTTGAGCTGAATCAATCGCTTTCGCTGACACTCCATATTCACCAGCTTTAAAATTGTTATTCCAAGTATATGTCCAGCTTGTGCCGGTTGTTTCGAACGTATCAATCAAAATACTGCCGTTCAGATACAGAACAACATATTTCGTGCCGGTCTGCGCCTGCCCATTAATTTCCAATTTAGCTGTTACCATTTTATCTTTTTCTGTTTGTTCTTTGATGGTAACGGCTTCGATTTGCGGCGAATTCGGCGCTTGCGTGTCAACCGTGATCGTATGTTTATTTGAAAATTGATTATTGGCAACCACATACACCGTATGAGAACCGTCATTCAAGGCCGTTACTACTTTCCAAACAAAACTTTTATCAGCTTGAGAAGTCAATGAGCTTGCTTTTGAACTGTCAATAAAGATGTCGAGCAACATTGTCCCGGTTGTCGTTGCGCCGATAATATATGGCTTGTTGTTATTGGTAATGCGCCCGTCCTTCGGTTCGTCGAGTGTCGGCAATACTTTTACTTCATCTGATTCAT
>JBBTXH010000055.1:0-4023 GCA_038062385.1 Patescibacteria group bacterium | reverse complement strand
TTTTGTTTTTCCTCAATTTCAACTTTTTTGATTTCAAAAATTTCTTTTAAATAATCAGGGGAACTAACCACGTAAAATGTTTTTTTTACTTTTTGAAACGTACTGCACAAACCTTTTTCTTTAAGCGTTCCCAGTACTGAATAGGTTGTGGCGCGATTCACCCCGGCTTTCGCGGCAATAGTTTGAACCGATGCTTTGCCTAATCCAAGAACAGCCAAGTAAACTTTGGCTTCTTTGTCTGATAACCCGATTTTTTGTAATTCTTTGATTAACATAAAGTTATGACTTTCCTTAATTTTACTAATAACATTATAACTTAAATTAACTTTTAAAAAAAGTGCGGGCGGCGTTCGCTGTTGCGACGCCGCCCTTTTGAATGATCTTCTTCTTGTACGCTCCAGACGTGAAGGCCTCCTATGAAGCGCGATACACGTCTTACGAACTGCTACGCCTGTGAAATACTTGCGGGAAGGAGCTTTAACATCGATTTAATAACACCCTTCACCGCTCGCATCTCCTCGTTCGTGTGCGTGTTGACAAGACCCCAGCCAGGTGTCTCCTCAACTATTGTCAGAAACAATCTCAATCCTCCATTTGCCTACCTCCTGGTAGTTCCAGTATCCCGTACTCGTTCGCATCGTAGTGACGCACAGTGTACAGAATCAAGGAACTTCCTTGATCTACCCCATTGCCACAAGGCCAGCCCCCCATTGGGCTGACCCCGACGGCTGGGGTTAGTCGTCCATGACAACCTCCTTAGTTGTGTTATTTGTAACAAAAGCATTATAGCATCTCAATAAAGAACTGTCAAGAGCGATCATCATTTAAAATAAAATCTTTTAAACTTTTTCAGCAAAGATTGTTAATTCTACATTTTATGTTGATAGCGATAAACAAAATTTAATTATCTTGATTATATTTAATTTTAGCAATATAATACATTTGATGAATTTTTATTGTTCTGACGTATTGACAAAATATTTTATTCTTGCTATACTGCTTTCATGACCTGAAAAAAGTTGCCAAAGTTAATAATCAATGAGCAGCTACAGGACGAACTTTGAAAACATAAAAATAAACAAGATATTCAGGTGTTCGGACGCAGTTTGTTACTGCAGCAGTTTATCTCAACTGCAAACGAACACCTTTGGGGAGCAGGGGGACACAACGTCTGATGGACGCGCGTCGGCTTCCGTAGTAAATTACGGAAAGTGAAGTTTAGTGTATCGTGGTGGAATCAAATCTGATCACCCCACTAAATAACGACGCACCACCCGTCAGCGCCCCTGCCTACCCCATAAAAACAAATGTTGCAAGGGCATTCTAGCCGACTCGCATGGTTATAAAAACATTCAACTTAGAAAGATCTCCAAAATTCCGGAGACTAGAAAAGTTGAAGACCAATGCAGTAGCGGTCCCTTGCGTGGGTGTGCCGAAAGACGGACACCCTTGGGGCATGAGGTAGGCGGGAGTGGTTTGGTTTTTCGTACCTCCCGTCCTACCCCCTAAAATAATTCGTCTCAATGCTGTTCAGGCAGGCGTCTGAACAGTACCCGGTTTGTTCAAGACAGGAGGAACACCATGGAAACCAAGACCGAAACCATGACCGTTTCCAAAGCACTGCGATTTCTCAAGTCTCTGAAGGGTCAGCTGTCGAAGCTCTCCTCGCGAGCGCATGAAGTCCTGAATTGGGAAAAAGGCAAGGAGCCGAAAGTTTCTTTCGGTGATGTCATTGGTGAAAAAGAACGCATTACGGAAACAATCACCACGGTCAAGGCAGCTCTGTCTGCCTCCAATGCAACTTCGTTCATCGTCTTTGAAAATGTTCGCATGCTGGTTCAAGAAGCTGTTTATTTCATGGCTGAACTGAAAGGTGAAAAGTCTTTTTACGAAACCCTGCCTCTTCATTGGGAAGAGCGGGTGGAGTTTCTCCGTACGGTTGTAACTGAGGGTGAAAAAAAGGGCGACCTTGCTCACAAGGAAGTGACCCATATTTACGAATCAGCGTTGACTGAAGATGCTCGCCGAGCCAAGGTTGAGGAAATTCAGAAGCGCATTGACGGAATCAATGACTGTCTTGAATCACACAATCACGGAACAACGATTTCGGTTGAAATTTAATTTCTTTTAACCTCTGGGCCCGGCTGGCTTTCGAGTCAGCCGTGCCCGGCAGGGAAAGGGAGGAAGCGAGTTGTCCGGCCATCCAAAGGCAATGCTTAAACTTTGAAGCTCTTCGGAGTTGACAAGAATGAGCTGAACCAAAGGATGATTTTGTAGATCGCTCTTCGGAGCAATCTAACAAAGATGAGTACAAAAGACAAACGATGCTGAGGCTGAGCGGCAAATCGGTCATTTGACCATTGCCCACCAGGGTTTATGGTTCAGTGATTCAGGATGCAAAGCTCAAGCATGAAGCGTCAACTGTCAACATTCAAGACTCATTTTCCGGACAATGAACCGACTCCCCTCCCTGCTCCTTCAAAAACAACGACCGCCAATGCACACATTGGCGGTTTTTATTTTTTAAACAAAAACATCGGCTTCAAAGCCGTTGTTTTCAAAATCTATATCATGGTTTACCAAGAACCGAACCAGAGTTCTGGTTCTTGGAGCCGTTGTCCGGCCCCGGATCGCAGTCCGGGGGAACCGGAGACCCGCTAAAAGCCGTTGAGCAGGATTGAACTGCTGACCTCGTCATTACCAATGACGTGCTCTACCAACTGAGCTACAACGGCATACTACCAACTGCCCGTCCGCCGAACCCCGGATCGCAGTCCGGGGGAAGGTGGAAGCTACAACGGCATTATTTTATATTTCAAATTCCTACCATCCTACATCCTACAGCCCTACCACCCTACCGCCCTACTTCCTATATTTCCTTTATCTTCTCGTAATACTCTTTAACTTTTTGATTTTCCGGATTTACTTCTTGCAAGCGCTGAATGAATTCCAATGTCTTTATTTTATTCTTCAATATTATACTGATCTGAATCATTTGGTCAAGAAGCCGTGGATTATTCGGCTCAAGAGACAATGCTTTTTCAAAACTCATGGCTGCTTTTTCGATTTTATTCATCATTTGATAAATATAACCAACCTTATAAGCTGCTTCAGACACATCGCTGGCATTAGTAATTGTATTATATTTCTGGCCAAGGTCGGTTTCTCTCTCCACCGGTCGACTCTTCTTTTCCAAAAGTTTCAAAATAAATTGCGCGGTCTGCAACGCCTGTTTGTATTCTTTGAGCGACAAATAAACGCCCTCCAATCCTTCATAAGCGGCAATGTTTTTCGGATCAACGCTGACGATTTCAATATATCTTTTTTCCGCTTCACTGAATCTTTCTTGTTTAACCAAATCTGAGGCCTCTTCCAATAAATTATTTAACTTGCCAATCAATTCAGTTTTGGTAATAGGCTTTCGTTCAGCCGCTTCTTTTTGATATTTTTTTTCCAATGCGTAAATTCTATCGAACAATTTACTGAAACTGTTTTTAAACCACAAAAATATCGGCGAAGCGCTTTTTTGAATCAGCTCTTTGCTTCTCTGCGTCTGGCGCTTCATGCGTTCAATCAAAATTCGATCTCGAACCTTGGCCGTCTGCGCTTCAGGCACGGTATCCACATCTAAAATTTTTACTTGAGAAAATTTTCTGCCGACAATAAAAGAAATAACCGACAGACAGATGACAATTAATACGATCAAAAGAATATTCAGCAACATAATCTGCTCTTAACGATTTTTAGTTGATCATTAAACTTTGTTCCGACTGCCAAACATAATAATCTTTTTCTCAACCGTCTTGGTCATTTCCTGAATCGCCGGAGTTAAAACTTTTCTCGGATCAAATTCGTTTTTATTGGCCGCCAGAAACTTTTTTTCCGCTTTAACAAAGGAAACGCGCAATTCACTGTCAATATTTATGATCCGAATCCCCGCTTTTATCGCGCCCTTGATCTCTTTGGCCGGAAAGCCTGAAGCGCCATGCAAAACCAGTGGTACGCTGACCAGCTTATCAATTT
>JBBTXH010000054.1:0-5212 GCA_038062385.1 Patescibacteria group bacterium | reverse complement strand
TTCGTAACGATAAACCGTGCCGCATTCCGCCCAGCGCAATGGCAAATCGCGATATGACCATTTCTCTGATTTATAAAGCCGAACATGGAACGGGCAGTTCATTGGTTTTAATAAATACTCTTCTTTCGGGCGATCAACCACTGCGCCGGTCTGCATTTCTTTGAGTGATTTACTGACTTCAAGCACCGGATACATGCTGTCATTGTAAAAATTCCAGTGGCCGCTCGTCTCCCACAAAGCGCGGCTGCCGATATGCGGAGAACGAACCAGTTCATAACCGTTATCAAGATGCGCTTTATACCAAAAATCTTCAATCGTGCGCCAAAGTTGGCCGCCTTTTGGTTTCCACATGGCGAGACCCATGCCAACTTGCGGATCAAGCAAAAACAAGTCTTTGCCGATGACGCGGTGGTCTCTTTTTTCCGCTTCCGCGAGCAGAATCAAATATTTTTCAATCTCTTCCTCGGTTTCAAACGCCAGGGCGTATATTCTTTGCAACATTTTATTTTTCTCATCTCCGCGCCAATACGCGCCGGCCAGTTTGTGCAGTTTAAACGCGCCAGCCCCGCCCGTTGATTCAAGGTGCGGTCCGCGGCACATATCTTCAAAAACAATTTCGCCTTGTTTGTTGATGTTTTTGTAAAAACTAATTTGAGTTTCTCCTTGTTTAACAAGCTCTTCGATCAATTCTTGTTTATACGGATTATCCGCCAGTTTTTTGAGCGCTTCTTCTGCTGACAACGAAAACTGTTCAAACGCTTGATCTTCTCTGACAATTTTTCTCATCTCTTTTTCAATTCTTTTCAAATCATCTTTCGTAAAAGATTTTTCGCCTAAATCAAAATCATAATAAAAGCCATTGTCAATCGGGGGGCCGATCGTTAATTTCACATCAGGAAAAAATTTAAGCACTGCCTGCGCCATGACGTGGCTAAGTGAATGACGCATTGTTTCTAAATTGTTGTTCATAAAATTAAGACTTATTTGTAAGAATTGGTAGCGTTGTTTACAGTTTAATCTATGGATTCAATGAATATCCCAACAAATTAGTTTATCGCGATGCTTCGCAGACCTACTTTTGACGCCAAAAGTAGGCAAAAGCGCTGGGGTTCACAATTGCGTGGTTCTATCATCTTTCGTGGTGCTGAAAGTGGCAAGAGTTCACCCCAGACCCCGTGAAATGCAACGTAATCACCGTAAATCAAATAAGAGTGTTAAAGGGTAAAAATGTATACAACGCTCTCGTTTCTAACAGCTTGTTATTAAAACAAAAACCCAAGGCTCTATGCCTTGGGCCCCACAAATTGCGGGGGGTCCCACCCAAGTTCTCCGGAAAATCAGATTCCAGAGCTCTTAATTCATCAAAACATTGGTTCAACCGATCCACCGGAGCTTTATGCGAAGGTGGACGGTTAATCAGTTGGTAGCTGACCCAATTTCTTGAACACTTTAATTGTACTAAAAATATATTTCTTCGTCAATAACACGCATCGCAATAAACCATAACTTATTTTCTCAGGACATCGTATTCCTCAATTGACAACTGAACATCGTTCAAAATTTTTCTCAAAAGACCTCTGCTGATTTCGTTAGCATGTATTGGAATAACCGTGGTTCGACCGTCGAGATGGCGAAAAAAAATATGCGAGCCTTCGGCATCACGTTGTCTGAAGCCTAAACCGAGTATGATTTTTATTAACCTTTTTGGTTTAATTGGAACCAATTTAGGCATAGGAAATTTCTATATTCTGTATGCCTATAAATTTGGTTCTCCTCAAATTTCCTTGACTGGTGTTTCGCAGGCAAAGCCGTAAAACCTCATTTAAATTTTTCAGCATTTCTTCTTGAGTTTTTCCTTGAGCATAGCAACTGGGAATAGCCGGTATAGATCCAATAAACACACCATCTTCGTCTTTTTCTATGTAGCTTGTTAAGTGTAGATTTTTCATATAATTATGTTTAAATTGTAACACTACTTCGACGGACTCACTACCACGATTTCAATATGATCGCGCAAACCCGGCACTTTTTTTACCCAGAATGGCGATAATTCCACGCTGACTGCTTCAACTTCTTCAAAATTTGATAAATAAAGTTCAACGCCTTTCGGACTTAAACCGGCGATTTTGTCTTTATTGAAAATTTCATTGTCCGCTTTGACAACCGCCTCACCAATGACATGAACTTTAACGTTCGCGGTTTTCTTTTGCTCATCAAACGCTTGCACAGTGTAAACAAATTTATCAACATCAAGATTCATGAGATCATAACCGGTCGGCACCACGCCCTTAAGACGCTCACCAGCCTTATTAACAATTTCATTTTGATTGATGGCCACGAGAGCAACGCTCACTTTCAAAGAAACTTTAACTTTGTCCTGCACGGTTTCCGCTGCCGGCACCACCTGCTTCTCAATAACTTTTTTAGAAACAACAAACGTCACGAAATTCTGATCCGGCGCTTGTTTCTTAAATTGTTCAATCGCTTGATCATACAATTTGTTCGTGAGTTCTTCTTCAACGCGGGTGATGTCAACGTCCTTGACCACTTTCACGGCCGTGCCTGTACTTTTCAAAGCGCTCTTGTTTTGAGCATAAACCTTATCTTGAATCCCCTCCCAAAGTCCTGGGATAATAAAAGAGGTGGGCGCCATTTCCTGAAAAGAATTAGGATTATCAGCGTAAACATCAGCTTCGATCTGGCCATTCGCCGGAATCACCACTTGATTCGTCAATCGTAATAAAACATTGTCCTTGCTTAGAAGACGCGTGGTCTTCACTAAAGTTTGCGCTTCAGGTCGTTTATTGAACAAAGTCACTTTGCCGATCGTATTGCCATTCAAAATCTGCGAACCGGTCGCGTCACCCTCGAGCTCTCCCACAAGTTCCATTTCTTTTAACACGCCCTGAAAAACTTCTGCTTGATTTCCTCCGCCATCGGTCGCGACATCAGCCACAAAATCAGTTTCCACTGTTTTCCCTTTTGGCACGATTCCGATGACCGCTCGGCTGGCGGAAAAATAAATAATCACGCCGACGAGCAGTACCGTCACGATAACAAAACCTAAAATCATTTTTTTATAACCCTCTGTTACTCCCGGGTGTTTTCTTAAATACATAAAAATTTTTATAAATTAGAATCAAAGGTGAAAAATTTTTCGTTACACATTACAAATCGTACAAATGTTACAAATTACAGATAATACAAATCTTACCAATCCACTTCAAATCCATTCACAACATTACATTCGTACAATTCGTAATTTGTAACATTTGTACGATTTGTAATTTGTAGCCCTTAATAGCTTACCAAATCTACAGATAAATGCAACTCAACCGTTAACGCAATTTGCGCCAAAAACAGACTCTAACCGAGTTTTTATTTCATTGTTAAATTCTATCAAAAAATTGGTTTTTATCAATTTGTCCTGAACTTTTAAGATTACTTGGACTTTTCCCGGAATGGCCATAAAAAGCATCTTGGCTTTATCCGCGAAATCTTTGCTGGCGCCATGAGGGTAATTGATCACCAATTGTCCTTGCGGTCTTACCGGAACTACCACACTTTCATTTTTATCAAACCTGCGATAATGGTTTTGTTCGCGAGCGACCGGCCCCACTGACAAATCTTTTTTTATATTGGCGAGCGTTTCTTGATTGAGCGGCCAAACCTTATTGCCTAAAATTTTCGGCGCTCCTTCTTTTAACGACAACGCCCCTTCAATCACAATGACCGCGCCGGGAACCCAGAGCTGTTCATACTGCTTGTACAATTTCGGGAAAATCAAACATTCCACCGCCCGCAAAGCATCTTCAAGCGTAACAAACAACATGGGATCTCCTTTTTTCGTAATAATTTTCTTAATGGTTGAAATCACGCCGCCGACTCGAAGCATTCTGTTTTCCTCGCAATCAACCAGCGCGGTGATCGGTACCACATAATCATGAAGCTCTTTTTCAAACTCATTGAACGGGTGTTGCGACACGTATAAACCAAGAAATTCTTTTTCCCATGACAGCAATTGCCCGCTCGGTAGATCGGTCGACGGCCTTAAAACCAGTTGCGGTAAAGAAGAGTTGTCGTTATTATTTAAATTAAAAATATTTATTTGTTTACTGGATCGTCCGCTCTCCGCCTCTTTGACAAAAAGCAGCATCTTGTCCATATTATCTAGCAGTTGCGACCGTAGGCCGAACTGATCCATCGCGCCACTCTTGATCAGCCCTTCCAAAGATTTTTTATTCAGAACCGAACCGCCCACGCGACTCAAAAAATCAGCCAAACTTTTATAATCTCCGCTTTTTTTTCGTTCATGAATAAGCTCTTTGGCCACATTCTCGCCGACATTTCTGATCGCGTTTAAACCAAAACGAATGCGTGGCTTCTCTCCTTGCAATGATTCTGCCACCACCGTAAAGGTCGAAAAACTTTCAATGATGCTGGGCGGCATGATTTCAATTCCGAGCTGTTTGCATTCATCAATTTCAACGCTAATACGGTCAAGATCATCCTGATCGGAAGTCAGAAGAGAAGCCATGAATTCAGCCGGATAATTCGCTTTGAGATAAGCTGTTTGATAAGCAATGAGCGCGTAACAGGCGGCGTGTGATTTATTGAAACCATATTCCGCGAACTTTTCCATACTGGTGAAGGTTTCTTTCGCGATATTTTCGGAAATATTATTTTTCACGCAACCTTCAATGAAACTTTTTTTCATTTTTTCCATGAGCTCGGCAATCTTCTTACCCATGGCTTTGCGCAAAGTGTCCGCCTGCCCGCCGGTGTAGCCGGCCATGTCTTTTGACAATTGCATGACCTGCTCCTGATAAACGATCACACCGTAAGTATTCTGCAAAGAATTTTTCATGAGCGAATGCGCGTAGCTGATCTGTTTTTCGCCGTGTTTGCGGCTGATGAATTCATCCACCATGCCGGAATTGAGTGGACCCGGCCGATAGAGCGCCACCATGGCAATCAAATCTTCAAACTCGGTTGGCCGCAATTGTTTCAAATATTTTTTCATGCCGCTCGATTCAAACTGAAAAACGCCGGTGGTCTGGCCTTTTTGAAATAATTGATAAGCTTTCTTGTCATCCAGCGGAATCTCGTCAATAATTATTTTTTTGTTATGAATTTTTTCTATAATCTCGCGCGCCCTCTCAATAATGGTTAAATTCTTCAAACCCAAAAAGTCCATTTTTAAAAGTCCCAA
>JBBTXH010000053.1:3114-6942 GCA_038062385.1 Patescibacteria group bacterium | reverse complement strand
CTCGCCGAATATTTCAAGACTGACCTGCGTGAATTGGCGGAGTTTATTGTCATCAATGCGGCCTTGTCGAAACATCGGTCCCCAATTGTAAACTTTTATCGGCGGCGTTTGATTGTTCATGTTGTGCTCGACGAAAGCTCGCGCAATAGAAGATGTCGCTTCCGGCCGCAGAATTAATTTCTGACCATGATCAATAAAATAAAACGCTTCGCGTTCCAAAGTGCCGTATTGTTTGAACAGCGTATGATTGAACAGTTCATATTTTTCAACCACCGGCGTATTCATCATTTTGAAACTGTAATCATTCAAAACCGAACGGATCTTTTCCTGCACAAAATTCCAATATTTTTCATCCGCCGGCAAAAGATCTCTCATGCCTTCAACCAATTGAGGAGTTTTTATCTTTTTTATTTCTTCCTGCGGTTGATCTTCTTTTTTGCGTCGTGGCATAATTTGGAAATTAGGATTAGTAGGATTAGTAAGATTGGTAGGATAAGAAAGATTTGCGAGAATGGTTAAAGGGGTTAAAAGGGTTAAAGGGGAACGAGGGCGAGTAGGATGGTAGGGCGGTAGGCTGGTAGGGTTGTAGGTTGCTTTAATGTTTTTTTGTTTTTTTGATTTATTGATTTTTTGTATTGCTCCGTTGTTTTTATGCTTCTATGTTTCTATGCTTAAATGTATTATTCATAACTAACCTCTGAAAACAACGTCGCCCGCCAAAACGGCCAACCGCGCAACCAAACTTTGCCGACAATCAAATCGCGATAAACCGGTCCGAAGATACGTGAATCCAAACTGTTTTCGCGATTGTCTCCGAGGACATAATATTCATCAGGGCCAAGCAGCCAATTTTTATCGCCGGTCGTATTCACACCGGATTGGAGATAATCGTTTTCATCAAGTAAAAATTTTTGTTTCCGATCTTTATCTTTGTAAATATAAACTTGGTTATCGCTGATTTCAATCTTCTCTCCCGGCAATCCGACGATGCGTTTGATGAAATACTGCGAGGGATCTTTCGGATATTTGAAAACAATAATATCACCGCGATTCGGCTCACCAATTCGGTAACCGATTTCATCAATAATCAAATATTCATGATCGTAAAAACTGGGCTCCATGGACGCGCCCTTCACGTAAAACGGCTGAATCAAAAAATAGCGCACCGGGATAATGATGGCCAGCGAAACGCAAACCACTTTGAGCAAATCCCAAAACAAATGCACCACCTTGCCGACAGGTGTCATTTCCGGTTCATAACTGTTTTTCGTTACAAAAGACATTGCATTTAAACATTAAAACAAAGAAGCAAAAAAACAAAAAAACAATAAATCAATATACTTAATGTTGAGTTATTAACATCCTTTTTTGTTCTCGCTTAAATAATAGCACAAAAAGAACTTTTAGCAAACTGCTGTGGCTACAAATTACAAATCACTACAAATTTACCAGCCTGCGCTGGCAGGCAAATCGGTCTAGACTGTTCTTTCGTTTTGTTGTTCATACGTTTGTTAGTCTTAGTTCTATTTGTAAATTTGTAGTGATTTGTAATTTGTAGCCCGCAACTTGCTTTTAACGTAATTCTATCATATAATAACCCCGAGAAAATCAGCTTCCTATGGATAACATACATGAACGCGAAAAACACATCCTGGATCCGCGGATAAATCTGTTGAATCACGACGACAACCGCTATCCCAGGGGAAAAAAGGTCTTTCGCGTCAGCAAATTCATTTTGTATTTACTCACGGTTCTGGTGATCGCTTTTTTTGTTTTCTCTTATCAAGTGCTGTTCACGAATAATAGCGTCAGCGACATCTTCAGCGGCAAAATAAATATTTTCAAACAGCTGAATACTTTGGCGCTTGACGGTAGCAGTCTTAAAGGTCAGTCTGATGATCGCATCAATATTCTTCTTCTCGGCATGGGCGGCGCCGGACATGAAGGTCCGTATTTGACTGACACCATTATTCTGGCCAGCGTCCAGCCGTCTACAAAAAAAATCGCCATGATCTCCATACCGCGCGACTTGCATGTGAATATCTCGGGGTTCGGTTGGTGGAAAATAAATAATGCCAATGCTTTCGGAGAACAAAAAAATCCCGGCGCCGGTGGAGAGCTCGCCAAGGAAACATTGGAACAAACATTGGGTCTACCCATCCACTATTATGTCAGAGTTGATTTCAATGGCTTTGAAAAAACCCTTGATGATCTCGGCGGAGTGAAAATTTTCGTGGAAAAAGGCTTCACTGATTATCAATATCCAACCGATGATTTCAAGTTTCAAGTTGTCTCGTTTGAACCAGGTTGGCAAACCATGGACGGAGACACTGCCTTGAAATTCAGCCGCTCGCGCCACGGCAATAATGGCGAAGGTTCGGACTTTGCCAGAAGCAAACGCCAGCAAAAAATACTGCAGGCGCTCAAAAGCAGAATCTTCTCGTTTAATTTTCTGCTCAGTCCGGGGAAAATCAGCAAAATACTGAATGAATTTTCCAATCACCTCCGAACCGACATGGAACCATGGGAAGCAGTGGTCATGGCCAAGCTGGTCGAACGTCTCGACACAAAACAGATCGCCACGCTGGTACTCGAAGACGGACCGAACGGACTGCTTTATTCGAACATTGTGAATGAGGCCTATGTCTTGCAACCGAAAGGAGATGATTTTTCGCAGATCACTTATTTGATTAAAAATATTTTCAACGGCCCGCAAGTTATTTCAGAAGACAAAACCATTACCCTCGAACTTAGAAACGGCACGGCCTTGAGCGGACTGGCCTCGCGCCACGCGCAAGAACTTAAAACACTCGGCTTCCGCGTGAATCAAATTGGCAATGCGCCGGAACAAAATCTATTGCAAACGCAAATTTTTAAATTAAATTCAAACGAATTAAAGGAACAAACCGATATCTTGGAAAAAAAATATAAAACAATTGTCAAAACCAACTCCATCCCTGCTTGGATTTCAGAACTTAGCGGCACTGATCTTGATTTCTTCATCGTCCTCGGCGCTGATGCTGAAAAACTTTAGTTTAACGAGGACAAGTAGGCGGTAGGGCGGTAGGTTGTAGGTATCTTGAATATTTTAACTTACAACTTGTCTCGCTTGCTTGCCCTGAACCCAAATGTGTAACAATTTGTGGTGCAGGGTCTTGCTTGTCTTGCTTCGTTGTTTTATTGTTTCTATGCTTAAATACTTTTATGCCTTACCTTAAATCATCATTACCCACCATCGCTCTCATCGGCCGCACCAATGTCGGCAAATCAACGCTGTTTAATCGTTTAACCGAGAAACAGCTGACTTTGGTTTCTTCTTTGCCAGGCACAACGCGCGATCGCCGCTTCGGTGAATGCTCCTGGAACGAAAGAACGTTCAATCTTATTGATACTGCCGGACTGGACGTGCAAGGAGAAAAAGAAATTGACAAACAAGCGGTGGCCATGGCCAAAAAATCAATCACTGAAGCAGACATGATTCTCTTCGTGGTTGACGGCCGCGTCGGCATTCTGCCGCAAGATCGCGAATACGCGAAAACTATTTTAAAAGCGAAAAAACCGGTAGTGGTGGCAGTCAACAAAGTAGATTCGCAAAAACAAATGAACGGCCTGGCTGAATTTTATCAATTGGGTTTCAAAAACATTGAAGCTGTTTCAGCCAAGAGCGGCTCCGGCACCGGAGAACTGTTGGACATGATTTTAAATATCCTGCCGAAAAAAACTACTGAAATTCAAACTGAAGTTGAACAACCGGCAGAAATAAAAATCGCCATCGTCGGCAAACCGAATGTCGGCAAATCTTCTCTTTTTAATCAAATCGCCGGCGAA
>JBBTXH010000053.1:0-3104 GCA_038062385.1 Patescibacteria group bacterium | reverse complement strand
CGAATACAAATCCATTGTTTCCGATATTCCTCACACCACTCGTGACAGTCAAGATGTCTCCATGTATTATTCACCGGCCAATCAAGATGAACAAGCCATTCCTTATTTATTAACCTTCATTGACACCGCCGGCATTATTAAAAGCAGAAAAATCAACGATCGTCTGAAAGAAATCAGTATTGCGCAAAGTTTCAAAAGCATTGAGCGTAGTGACCTGGTCCTCCTGCTCGTGGACGCGTCAGAACCCATCACCATGCAAGACAAAAATTTGGGCAGTGAAATCGTGGAGCGAAATCGATCTTTGATTTTCGTGGTTAATAAATGGGACAAACTGATTGACAAAACAACTTCGAGCGACAAAAAATACGTGCAATTTCTATATGGTCATTTTCCCTTTCTGACTTGGGCGCCAATCGTCTTCACTTCCGCCAAAACCGGTGCGAAAGCAAACCGTTTGCTTGACCTGGTCTGCGATGTTTATAGCCGGCAACATCAAAAAATCGAACAAGCCCAACTAAACGAGCTTTTGCAATACATTTTGAAAAAGAAACGACCGCCCAGAACACAAAACAAAAAACCGCCATACATTTTCAAAATGAAACAAACTTCAATGACGCCTTTAACTTTCGAAGTGATTGCGAGCGAAGCTGATCAAATCAATTACGTTTATCGCCGCTATATTCAAAATGAAATCAGAAAACGTTTCGGCTACGACGGCTGCGGCATTAAGATTATCTTAACGGAAAAATAGACGGCTACAAATTATCCGCCTACGCTAAGGCTATGGCGGACAGGCGAATTGGCTACCTGCCACACCGTAGCTCATGAAATAGAGCGAAGGTGGGCGAATCTACGCATTAACACGAATGAACGAACCCTCTCTTCCCAATCCCCGTTACCCAAATCCCCAATTTCTAATTCCCGCCCCTTTTTCGTAGTTATCTCAAACTTCCCAACCATCCTAAATATCCCAATAATCCTATGAAACTAATAATCGGTCTCGGCAATCCGGGAAAAAAATATCAAAACACTCGGCACAATGTCGGTTTCATGGCGCTGGATTTTATAGTCAAAAACTGGCTGGTCAAAAACGATTTCACGGAATGGAAAGAAGTGAAAAGATTTCAAGCGGAAATTTCAGAAGGCGCTGTGAATGGAGAAAAAATAATTTTGGCCAAGCCGCAGACATTCATGAATGATTCCGGCTTGTCCGTTCAATCTTTATTATCATATTATAAACTGTCGCCTAACGACCTCATGGTCATCCACGACGATCTTGATATTGAATTCGGCAAATACAAAATTCAAACCGATCGTTCCAGCGCCGGACACAATGGAGTGCAGTCAATCATTGATCATCTCGGCACGCAAAATTTCACCAGAATCAGAATCGGCATTGGTCGGATCGATAAAGAAACCCAAGGTGAAACCGTGAATTTCGTACTGAACAAATTTAATTTGCTGGAAAAATTAAAATTAAAGGAACTTGAAAAAAAAGTTCTAGAAGAAATAAAAAATATCTTGGTTTAATAAAAAAAATCGTCCCGCCGAACCCCGGATCGCCTTGTCCGCCATAGCTTTAGCGAAGGCGGAAGTACGGGGGAAGGCGGGATGATTTTTTATTAAGAAAACTCTCTTCCAGAACTAAGCTCACCAGCGCAAGATCAACTGAAAACCAATCAACCTTGACTGATGGATACTCCACAGTATTGGAGGGGGAACTGTGTTTCTCCTCTGGTGAGCATGATCCTGAAAAAGAACGCTTGTCCTCATCGCGTGTATCTTACTCCATTCCTATTTTGATTGTCAAGGAACAAAAAAAACGACATCATTGCTCGTCTTTAGCGTGGAGCCAAGGGGTATTGAACCCCTCTAATCCGAGTGCTAACCACGAATTCCTCACCATGAGGTGGCCCCTTGAACTCCACGGACGTTATTGTATCACATGCTTAGACAAACAAAAAATCCGAGAAATTAATCTCGGACTTTTAGGGTCACAATACAATTCGTGGTTAGCATTATTAGTATAGCAAACCATGGTTATTTGTCAAGTTCGTATTATCCACATAATAAGTTTGCCTTTTATTTACAATAAATTGAATTTTTTTCTTCCTAGTGTTAATATAATCCTAAGATTCCCAACTATCCCAATCATCTTCCGCCGAAGGACGCCCGCCTGCCGGACGGGCAGGGATCTGCCTCCGGCACGTCAATAATCTCAAACATCCCATACTTTATGAATGACTTAAAATATCACGTGGCCTTCTCCCAAATCAACCGACTGGGCAGTAAAAAATTTAAACAATTGAAAAATTACTTTTCGGACATCAGCTTCGCCTGGACGGCCGGCCAAGCGGAATTGCTTCGCGCCGGACTGGATGAACAAATGGTTCAAGAAATCATCCTTTGTCGACAGGACATTGACCCTGATCTTGAAATGGAAAAATTGCAAAAAGAAAACGTCAACGTGGTCGCGCTTGATGACCTTCGTTATCCAAAGCTTCTCAAAGAAATTCATTTGCCGCCGTTTATTCTTTATTACAAAGGCAACCTTGATTATTTGCATGAACAAGCGCTGGCCGTAGTCGGTACGCGCAAAGTTTCAAGTTATGGAAAAATTATCACTGAGCAAATCGTAAATGATTTGGTCAATCAAGAATTAATTATCGTGAGCGGATTGGCTGAAGGCGTTGACTCTATCGCCCACACAACTGCAGTTCAAAACAAAAAAATAACAGTGGCTGTGCTCGGCTCCGGCTTAGCGCGAGAAAATATTTATCCATCATTTAATCGACAACTCGCTGATCAAATAATTGATAACAACGGCCTCATTGTTTCCGAGTTTCCGCTCAATATGATGCCGCTCCGCCACAATTTTCCGATTCGCAACCGAATCATTTCCGGACTTTCTCTCGGCACTCTGGTCGTCGAGGCCGGCGAATCATCGGGAGCGCTGATTACCGCGGCTTTTGCCCTTGAACAGAATCGCGAGGTTTTCGCCATCCCCGGTTCGATCAACAGTCCCATGTCAATCGGCACGAACAATTTGATTAAACGCGGAGCCAAACTGGTTCAAAGCGCGGAGGATATTTTCGAAGAGTTAA
>JBBTXH010000052.1:0-8732 GCA_038062385.1 Patescibacteria group bacterium | reverse complement strand
TTTTTCATTGGCAAATTCTCCTTTTTCATTCACCTTGGTGGTAAATGAAGTGGTGACTGCTTTTTCTTCTTTGAGCGCGTTTAAATATTCCACTTCAGTGGTCAAAATCGTGGTCACCTTGTCTTTGATTTCCGAAGCGAGCAATCCGCACTTATCGAGCGCGTTACCCAGAACTTCCTGACCTTTTTTGAACAACACGGTTCTTCCATCAGCGCTTTTGATATCTTCTAAAACTGTATGTTTAACTTTAAAATAAGGGGTTTCAATAAAACCATACTCATTGACTCTGGCATAACTGGCCAAATGTCCAACCAAACCAATGTTCGGACCTTCCGGTGTTTGAATCGGGCAGATGCGACCGTAGTGAGTGGTGTGCACATCGCGGACTTCAAATCCGGCTCGTTCTCTCGAAAGTCCGCCCGGTCCCATAGCTGAAATTCTTCTCTTGTGTTCAAGCTCGGCGAGCGGATTAGTCTGATCCATGAATTGGGATAATTGAGACGACATGAAAAATTCTCTGACCACGCCAATCCCCGGTCTGGCGTTAATCAATTTTGACGGCGTGAGCGTGGTCGGATCCATGGTACTCATGCGATCCTTCACGATTCTCTCCATGCGGGTGAGACCGATACGAAATTTATTTTGAATAAGTTCGCCGATCGCGCGAATGCGGCGGTTGCCGAGATGATCAATGTCATCGGCTAATTCCTGACTGTTGTTCAAACGAATTATTTCTTTCAAAACATTTATAATATCTTCAATCTTGAGTGTGCGGTGTTCATCAGTCAACGGATACTCGGTGCTGAAACGTTGATTTAATTTATAGCGTCCGACATTGCCGAAATCATAACGGTCAAAATTAAAAAACATGGCAAAAATCAAAGATTTCGCGTTGTCAGCCGTGGCCATATCGCCCGGTCTGATTCTTTTATAAACTTCAATTAAACCTTCCTCTTGGCTGTGCGACGCGTCCTTGGCCAAGGTGGTTTCAATATATTTGATATCCGGATTAGTATCAACCTCTTTGAATGCTTGTTTGATTTCCTCGTCAGTGGCTAAACCAAAAGATTTGAGCAGAGACGTGGCCGCAACTTTTCTTTTGCGATCAATTTTCACCCAAAGCACATTATTGCCGTCAGTTTCAAACTCGAGCCAGGCGCCGCGATTTGGAATGATTTTCGCGCCGTAGAAAACTCTATTTTTTTCGCGGATAAAATTGGAAGTGAAGAAAACGCCGGCTGAACGAATGATTTGAGAGACCACCACGCGTTCAATGCCATTGATAATAAAAGTGCCGCGATCGGTCATGAGAGGAAAATCACCCAAGAAAATTTCCTGAACTTCTTTTTTCTTGGTTTTAATATTATTCAAACGCACCTTGACGCGCATCGGCGCTTCGAAGGTAATGTTTTTTTCTTTACAAACCACTTCGTCAAACTTCGGCTCGTCCAGATAAAAATCCTCAAAAAACAATTCCAGTCCTTTATCCGAAATATCTTCAATCGGAGACAACTCACGGAGCAATTCATGCAGTCCGTTCTTTAAAAACCAATTATAAGAATTTTTTTGAATCTCGATCAGATCCGGCATTTCCAAACGATCCGCCGAAGTAAAATATTTGCGAGTTAGTTGGGTCTTGGCCGGAGATTTTGATTTGGACATAAAAAAATCTGCCCCTCCCGACAGGACGGGTTTTTATAATTAAAAATTTATAATTGAATTTGGGATAGCTGTGCCCTCAAACATGTGTTTTTATGAAACCTTTCCTCCGACCAAAGGTCCAAAGGTTAAGTTTCCCCGAGGGTTAGAAGCTTAGCTAGCCATATACTACCAAAGTATTCTTTGTCTGTCAATAGAAGCAATGTGGATAATATTGTTTAGCTTATTTTAGATAAAAGAAGAATGAAACAATAACGCATAAAATCAATAGAACGAACTGACAACGGGTGTTAGTAACTTGTCTTGCTTGTCTCGCTCGTCTCGCTCGTTTTACTCTTTCAGCTTCAACAATTCCTTAACCACTTCCCGATCATCCCACTTAACATGTTTTCCGCCAGCCACAGCCATGGCCTGCTCCGCGCCTTTGCCGGTAATCAAAACCAAATCGCCGATCGTGGCAAAAGACAAAGCCTTAGCGATCGCAACGCGTCTATCAAGAATTTTAAATAAATCTTTGTTCAGTTTTTTTCCAGCTTGAATGGCTCCTTCCGCTACCTGATCAATTATTTCCATCGGATCATCGTCATACGGATCTTCATTCGTCACAATAACAACATCTGCTTTTTCTCCGGCCATTTTTCCCAATATCGGCCGGCGCGCCTTGTCTCTTCCCCCTCCGCATGAACCGAGCACATGAATAACTTTTCCCTTTTTTTCACTCGTCTCGCTTGTCTTGCTTGTCTCGCTTAGAATACTAACAGTTTCATAAAGTTTCCCCATTGACGCCGGTTCCGGCGCGTAGTCAACGAGAATATCAAAATCTTGTCCTTCATCTATAAACTCCATCCGTCCCGGAACAACTGCCACGTTTTCAAGTCCTTGTTTTATTTTTTCAAACTCAACGCCTTCCTGTTCCGCGATCGCGATCGCCGGCAAAGCATTTTCCACATTAAACGCGCCAATCAATTTTAAATGTACAATCTTGTTTGTGCCACCCTGCCTGCCCGCCAAAGCTTCAGCGGAGGCGGGAGCCGCGTCGAAGGGCACACCAAGCTTACCCGCTCCCAACGACCCCCGTCCCTCAACTTCAAACTCCGTCCCCTCCCTCGCCACCTGAACATTTTTCGCCGCGATAAACAAATCTGTTTTCTTGGCGCGAAAATCAGCCAATCCGCCTTGGTTAACTGCGCTAAAACCAATTTTCTTGTCTGCTTCAAACTGCAAAAAATAATCTGCGTTCGCATCATCAAGATTGATTACTGAAATTTTCTGAATAATTCGTCCGTTAAAAGTTTTTTTATTTTTCATTATCAATCCGGCGAACAATTCACCTTTGGCTTTTTTATAATTTTCAAAACCACCGTGCGATTCCAAATGTTCCGGCGTTAAATTCGTGAAAACAACATAATCAAAGTTTATCGCTGAATGTCTGAACTGTTTTATTCCTTCTGAAGAAACCTCAATCACCGCGTACTTGCAACCGGCTGTAACCATTTGCTTTAATAACTTCTGCAATTGGAAGCGTCCGAGCATAGTCATCTTTTTATCGTTCAACCATTCTTTGTCAGCCACTTTGAAATTGACCGTGGAAGTAGCGCCAACTTTATATCCAACTGATTCCAACGCTTTGGCGATCAAGTTGACCGTGGTTGATTTGCCGTTTGTACCGGTAACGCCGATAACGATCATCTTTTCGCTCGGATAATTATAAACAAACGCTGACAAATGAGCCAAGGCTTGGTGGTAATATCCAAGAAAGTTTTTCGGGACTAAACGTTTGATGAATGATTTCATATTCTATTTTAATAGGTCGTCCAGTTCGCATGACAATAAAGCAGCTTTATTGAGCACGATCTGTTCATTCTGATTAAAATTATCAGCCGTCATCCTGATTACTTTAGTGATAATAGTATCGCCAAGCATGATCCGATTGGTCTTTTGAAAATATCTTTCGTTTTTATCTTTTAATAACGTCATATATTGTTTAACTTTATCGCTCTTGATATGTTCTGCTTCTCCGCGTAAATGATATGGGATTGAATCGTCTATCTTTATTGTTAAATCACCTTCGCTAAATCTAAACCAAAAATCACTAATAGCATATTCAATACTAACTATTTCCTTTTCCTCTGTTTCATAAAAATAAATAAAAGCAATACTTTTGGAATAAAAATCCTGATTTATGATCACCTCGCTTAATTTTGTAATAGTATGAATATTATACTTTCTCAAGAGATGAAAATAACTCTCTCGCCAATTTCCAAGCCAGTTTGTGATAAAAGCCGAATCTACAAACAAAGGCGATAAATCATTTTTAAGGTTCTTATCGTCCACTTTACTTATCTTGAGTGTAAGTTTGTCAAAAAGAGCCCGCGGATCTTTTACCTCAACGCCTTTGGCTATCATATAATCAAAGTCTGGCAAGACTTTTTTACCCATATACCAAAGCAGGTCGTAAATGTCACGCCCTTTTTCTTCATAAACAGCGTCTCCTACGCCGCGCGTACCACGCAAAAAAATGGCGGCCAATTTACTGGCCATAAGCGCACCCATGTTATACGTCAATATAACAAACGAAAGCTGGTCGTGATTTATTGGTCGGCGTTCAATTACGGTCTTCGGAGCGGCAAAATGATTCAGATCAATCTTTACATGCACTTGCTTTGACGGATAGCCAAGGCTTAATTCTTTGCCGACATGAAACTTCAAAAGCAATCCTCTACCGGTAGTAATTTTTATTGTGAGAAAATCAGTACTGGCGCCATAGGTATTAACAAAATAATCTTCAACTTCTTTTTTTAATTTTTCTAAATACTTTTCTGTTATGGTGTGAGAAATTTCAAAATCCAAATCAACGGACATGCGATTGAGTTCGTGAATTATGCGAAGTGCGGAACCACCATACATAATCCATTTGTTATACTCCGGATGATGATAAATAAAATTTAGAACATAAAACTGCAACTCTTCTTTTAGAGAGTTACGACGAGTTTCGGCGTCGATTCCCCCATAGGCGGAAAGGCTGTCGAGTTTTCTTTTCAAAATTATTCTTATCTGTTCGCTCATATAGATTTTTTAATCATTAAATAAAATTTTTTCTGTTCGGTTTTATCCATTTCATCAAAATCAATTCGTAACTCTTCTATCAATCCCTTGACCGCATTCAACTTAACGCCCCTGAACTGGCGTGTTCTGAAATACAATAAATCAAACAGTGCTTTTGATGGTGAAGCTATATAGAAATCAAATTTTCCATTAGCCAAAGAAAAATCTGAAAATAAATCTTTTTTTATTGACTGATATGCGAAATTACCGGCTTTTGTCTGAAATTCTCTTGTAACTTTTGGTGTGATCGAAGTAATAGAATGGATTGCTTCTGTAGCCAGATTATAATACTGGAGAGCGGCCCAAGAGCTCACATATGATGGTGTACGAATAATATTAGCAAGATAAAACGAGTATGAAATATCTGTTCTGTTTTTTTCAAAAAAATCCGTAGATACATACAACCCCTTTTTAAACGGTATAATTTCTTTGTATTTCAAAAACCTGCTGATATAGGTATCAACTGTGGTGTCTTTAAGCCCCAACTGTAACCCCAACTGATATACAGTGCTTTTATTGAAATGGGGCAACGTTTTCAGCTGTTCTAAAAGATTTTTTTTGCTTTTCATATCTATGACACTAGTGTATCATACAAGAAACATAGAGTCAAGGTGGTTGTTGTTTTGCCCTGTTAATTTTGAACAACCTCATAAACAACTTCATAATACGATCTTTTTTCCAAAAAGAAAAGAACGGTCGTGGACCGTTCTTGTTTTTATTCCTACCTTTTACCCATACGAAGTATTTCTTCACTCTCAACAATCTCGCCGTTTCTCATACGTCCGATGATGATTGATCTGTCCTTCGAGAAAAAACGCGCGCATTGAAGAGAAAATCCGCTCCAGATATGATGTTTGTCCAGAGCCGGACACCTTATCTTTATCCATTTTCCCGTAAGTCCATTGAAGAATTCAATATCCATGTCGCAAAAATCAGCGACCAATCTAGCAAAACTGAAAAATTGATTTTCGCCACCAGCAACGTGGCCGCTGTAGATTCGAACACAGCTTCTAAGAAGCTCTTTCTCTGTTAAGTTCATCCATTCCACATCAGAGCATAAAAAGCCATCCATTGTTACAAACAAGCCGGGAAACATATGATGATGCTTGTAAATCAGTATTGAACCATGAACAATTTTCGGGAGAGGCGAATCAATTGTTTTCCTTCGCGCCATTTTTCCTCCTTTTCTACTTGTTCGAACGAAAACAGTTCATGTTCGCGGGAGTGTAAACTTCCTCGCCGAACTTGATCTTGAAATCGCTCACGTTCAAAGTCATTTCAGCGGCATTAGCATTAATAGTAACAACGCCGGCGCCGACATTCCAGATTACATTTTTGTCATCCAATTCCAGAAAACACTTTGTTTTTAATTCGTCTATTTTTTCAATATTATACTGACTGTTCGCATAGAAACAGAAAACAGCGAGGCCAATACCCACAACAACCACACTAATACCCAGACCGAACAGTTCATCAAAAATTGAATAAAGCAATACCCCTAAACAACCAATAACACCAAAATATCCAAACATCAATAACACGTTCCACATTTTCGTCCTCCTTTGTTGTGACCGTTTATTCTCCAAAAATTTTATAGCCCAGATATCCCGCCAAAACGCTCATGATCCCAATAAGCACAATGAATGGCCACATTTTTGTCTCCTTTCTCTTCTACTTCAAAAACCTGTCGCACGCCCAACTGGTCAGAAATCCAACAACAAAACTAATCAGACATCCGATTACAATTCCCATTTCAGACCTCCTTGTTAATTCCAGACATCAAAAATGTACCAAGTAAAAGACCAGTTAGGGGATCAACCAAAAAACAAACTAAGCCAATACCTAAAATCAAGCAGATCACAGCAGAAATTGACGCCCCGTCAGCAAACTTATAAACCAAATAATATATCCCCGCGAAAAGACAAGACGTCAAGACAAGATATGCTATCGTAAATATCACATTTAACATTTTCGTCCTCCCTTCCATTTGAAATTACTTTTTCCCGAAGAGCAGCCAACGCCAGATTTTATAGATAACAATGAGAGTAATTATCCAAACAAACACTGTGAACATCAAGGCACCTCCTCCAAATTTACTTCAAATTTTCAATGATCATGAATAATTGCAGTTTACGTTATTTTTAACCTCTTGTCAAAGCGTGTCGTGTATCGTGTATCCTATATCGTGTATCGCAACTAATCAGTAAATCATGTAGAAATCAGTATATCACGTATTAACTTTCTGCCAGTTAAAAACCATCTTCTCTCAGTAACAATTGACATTCGTGTTATAATGCTCTATATTCCTACATCCTACCTCCATACATCCTAAATATCCTCCTAATCCTACTAATCCTCCTCATCATTCTAATCCTAAACGTTTATGTCTCGCTTACAACAAATAAATTCCACCTTGCAAAAAAACATCGGCCTCATCATGTCGGAAAAGATTGAGTCGCCTTTTGATTTTCTGACAACCATAACTCATGTTGAATGCAGCCCGGATATGAAAGAAGCCAAAGTTCTCGTCAGCGTTCTGCCGTTTGCCAAAGCTGAAGACGCGCTCCGTTTTTTGAATGGACAGAAAAGAGAAATTCAACGTTTGCTCGGGCAAACTCTGAAAATGCAATTTACTCCGAGAATTAGTTTTCTCATTGACGACACCGAAGAGTTCGCGCACAAAATTTATCATGAAATAGATAATCTGGATATTGAATAATATGACGGCCACCGCTGAATTGTTCGACCGAATAGAACAAAGTGAAAATATTCTTATCGCTTGCCACAGAAACCCTGATGCCGACACGCTCGGCAGCGGAACTGCTTTGGCTTTTTTTATTTCCTATGAACTAAAGAAACAGGTCAAGCTCTTTTGTGTTGATTCATTACCAAAAAACTTATCCTTCTTGAACAGTGAACAGTTTCTATTGCCGCGCGATGAACTGAATCTCAAAAACTTTAATTTAATCATCTGCGTTGACTGCGCTGATTATTCGCAAACCGGAATAACCGAGGAGCTTCTGAAAATCCGCGGACAAATTTTTACAGTAAACATTGACCATCATCAAACCAATACGCAATATGCTGATTTGAATATTGTAAAATCAGCCAGCGCGACCGCGGAAATTATTTGCAAGTTGTTAATGGAAAAAAAAGCAACCTTCACCAAAGAAATCTCAACCGCGCTCTTGACGGGAATCATTTCCGACACTACTTACTTCACCAATGCCGGCACCACCAAAGAATCAATGTCGCTCGCTTCAGAATTGATGAAGTCAGGCGCCAACATAAAAACAATCGTAAAAAATACTTGGAAAAAAAACAGCCCCGAGGCTTTGAAAATCTGGGGAAAAATTTTATAGCAACTTGAATTCAACGAAGAACACAAAATTGTCACCGCGGTGATCGGCCGAGACGATTCTCTCGCGCCGGAAGTGTTCGAAGGTCTGGCCAACTTTCTAACCACGCTTTACGAAGCGAATATCATTTTAGTTATGCGGGAAACGCCGGACAATCTCATCAAATGCAGTTTGCGAACAATTAAAGATCATATTGACGTGGCCAAACTCGCCCAAAAATTCGGCGGCGGCGGCCATGCCAAGGCCGCCGGGTTTTCATTAACCGGCAGATTGGAAAAAACCGAACACGGCTGGCGAATCGTTTAACGAAAATAAAAATGTCGCCCTTCCTGCCCGCCGTACTGAGGTACTCTGGCAGGCGGGCGAGTGTCCTCAGGGTGACATTTTTATTGTTTTTTATATTATAGCTCCGTTGTTTTAGTGCTTCGTTGCTTCTATGTTTAAATGTTTCATTCCGCGTCTTCGCTGAAAACCGGCGAGAATGTCGCCACCGTATCGCCTGATTCTTTGAACCGCATCAAACGAACACCTTGCGTATCGCGCCCGAGCACGCTAATCGTCTTGAACGGCATGCGAATCACTTGCCCCTTCTTTGAAATCACCAAAACA
>JBBTXH010000051.1:0-8930 GCA_038062385.1 Patescibacteria group bacterium | reverse complement strand
AAGAGTTCTTTGATGTCATCATCGCTGGTTTGACTGGTAACGCAGGTTACTATTGAACGTTCCACATCCAGCATTTCGCAAAGTTCCAAGGCCTTATTGACCCATTCCCACGCTTTCGGATGGCGTCGAAATTTCAAGTGCGTTTCCGGATCAGCGAAATCAACCGACACGTCAATGTCGTGAAAGAGGCGCCTGACTTCCGCCGGGTTCATCATCAGAATACTTGAACCGTTCGTGGTAATCGCCTGCGAAACATGCGGAAAATCAGAGGCAATGTAACGCGCCAGCTCCACGGCGTTCGGGTTGAAAATAAACTCGCCCGTGCCGTAATTTACCGATGAAATTTCCGGACAGATTTTTTCAGCGATAAATCTCAAATCCGCGAAACTGTGTTCCGGCGTGGCGAATGAAGCCGCGCTGTAGCAATGTTGGCAATGCATGTTGCATCTGCCGAATCCCCAACCGACGCTCTTTATTGTGCTTTTCTTTTTCATTTCGTCTCCTTTCGACGTTGAAGCACAAAACCCGAAACTCAAAACACTTCGCCGGAGGACGAATCCGCCTCGGGCGAAAAATAAAATTCAAATAACAAAATACAAAATATTAAACCAACAGTCCTAGTATTCTGTACTATCTGTACGTTTATCCGTACATCTGTAACTCAAAGCTAATCAGTAGAATCACGTAGGTATCAGTAGATCATGTATTACCTATATTCAAGCATAATCAACGCCGTTACCGCGAACAGAACTTTCTCGCCTGACAAACGAACTTAAATCCTTCTTTTACCTTGAAATCAAGACAACCGCCGTATTTATCGAACAACGGTTGGATGTTTTTCTGATAATACTCAGACGCCATTTTATCTTTATTCAACCAAAATTCTTGTAATGAACATTTATTTAAATTTATAATCGGTTCTGAAATTGACGCCATGATTGAACATGGATAAGCGTCTCCATTCGGAAATATTTGCAAAAAATTCATTCTCTTCACCAAACAACCAGTTTCACTTGTCTTGCTTGTCTCGCTCGTCTCGCTTGTCTTGCTCGTCTCAATCATCGGCAACGCATTAACAATTTTAATTTCATTTTTATATTGCTCAAATTTCTGTTTGGCAAACACCAACCATTTTTCAGGATTTGCCACCAAATCAGTTTGTGCGACTCCACGTCCGAGCGGAGCAAAATAGCAAAAACGAATTTCATTGCAACCAAGATCAATCGCCTGTTCAATTACGTTTTCGAGGTCATCAAAGTTCGAGTTAAAAACAACCGTGTTTATTTTCGTGTATAATCCGAGAGCGACACTGTCTTTAACGCATTGAACAACTTTTTTGTACAGCATTTCTGAAGTTGGACGAACCTTATTAAAACTTGAATAATCCGATCCATCAATGCTCACGGAAATTCCGTTTAATCCAGCTGCTTTCAACTGCTCCAATTTTTCAGCTGAACACAAACTGCCGTTCGTTACGACTTTTGTTTTCAATCCAATGGACGAAGCAAACTCAACCATAACAATTAAATCCTTATTCAACAACGGCTCACCGCCAGTGAAATCAACTTTCAGTCCGCCGATCTTTTTGAAATCTGTCAAAACAGTTTTCGCAAAATCCAGACTCATTTCACCTAGCCTAACCTTGCCTGAATCATACCCTCAATGTACACAGCGAAAATTGCAGTCATTGGTTACGTTTAAATCAATTTGCGGTTTATTCTCCATACGACTTCATATGATAGCATTGGCCTTTAGAAATGTAAAGGCAAAAAAACCCGTTTAAAAACCCGTAGGGGTAGAACATTGTTCTACCCCTACGTGAAAATTATCTTCGTCTAAAACCTTGATTTCGTCCGAAAGACGGTCGTCTGCTTTGATATTGGCGGCCGCCAATATGCGCTGATCTAACTTCCACGCTGTTAACTCGGCGCGGCGGTAAAACCGGCAGGCTAAGAATTGGAATTGATTTATTGATTAAGCGTTCAATTTGTTTAACGTCAGCGCGTTGATCGGGCGTCGCGAACGACACGGCCTTGCCGTATTTTTCAGCTCGACCGGTTCGTCCGATGCGATGAACATAATCTTCCGGATTATCAGGTAAATCATAATTAATCACGAGCGCAATATCATTTACATCAATGCCACGGGAAGCGATATCAGTCGCCACCATGACGCGGAATTTTCCGGATTTAAATCCTTCCATGGCCAATTTTCTTTGCGCCAAAGATTTATTTGAATGTAACTCCACGGCAGAATGTCCCATAGCTCGAACATTCGTGGTAATTTTTTTCGCGCCGAATTTTGTTCGTGAAAAAACAAGAACAGTGCCCGGAGTATCAGATAAAATTTTATCTAAAAGTTGCGCTTTCGCTTCTTTTGAAATGATAAATAATTCTTGTTCCACGTTTTTCGCCGCTGTGCCGGATGGCGCCACTTCAATGCGCAGAGGCATTTTCATGAAACGACTGGCGATTTCAGCAATCGCGCTCGGCATGGTCGCGGAAAACATTAATGTCTGACGTTCTTTTGGCGCGGCCGCTAAAATTTGTTTGATCGCCGGCATAAAACCGATATCAAGCATTCGATCAGCTTCATCCAAAACAATAAAATTAACTTGATTCAATGAAAAATTGTTATTTTCCAAATGATCAATGAGACGACCGGGCGTGGAAACCACAATATGAGGATGACGTCGTAATAATTGTAATTGCTGAGAAGACGAAGCTCCACCGATAACCACTGCTGTTCTGAGGCCGATTGATTTACCGAGCGTTTGCAAAACCTCGTTAACCTGCAAAGCCAATTCTCTGGTTGGCAATAGAATCAAACCTTGTCCTTTATTTTCAGCCAATTTCTGAATCATGGGAATAGCAAAAGCCAAAGTTTTTCCGGTTCCGGTTTGCGCAATACCCACAAGGTCCTTGCCTTCAACTGCGAGCGGAATGCATTGATGCTGAATAGCCGTTGGTTTAGTAAACTTTAATTGCTCCAGAATCAAAAGTAACTTGGGTTTGATGCCAAGGTCATTAAAAGTAAAATCCGTTCGATTTTTTGGTGTCATATAATATTATTTCTTGTGACCCGATGTACTCAATGGCCACACGCAATATGACACAAATGAAGTCCGAGTCTTTGGCTGATTATTTAGCCAAAATTAGTTAGAAGCAATCAGTATAATACAGATTGGTTATTTTGTCAATGGTAAAATTTCAAAATGAAAAAATGGCCTTTGTTTCGGCTAAATTTAGACGCTTTAAAATTAAAAAAACCGACAAATGAAAGTCGGTTTTACCTAAACTATTGGTTTAGCGGGAGTGAAATGTTTTGAGGCCAGTCAGCACTGCCACAGGTGATTGTTACATACTTCAAATACTTTTGATACTCGTTAATAAACTCAGGGGCGTCATAATTATTCCTCAATAGATGCAGTTCGCTATTTTCTTCAACGTCCCTAACAATCACATCATAATCCATCAGAGGATTACCTGTAAGTTTATCAAATCTTTTAGATAGCGCAACCTCATCAAGAAAAAATGCTACGGTAGGCACTTCGACTCTATCGACAATTTTTACCCTAACTTTGTCCAACGGTATGCTGGCAATTGCGTACGTACTATCGGCGAATTCCCAGGCGAAGCGAACATAGGCGACATCATGCTCCACAGTAGTTCCTTCTCTGTAACTACCACTAATGCCACCCAAAAACAAGAAAAAACCACCGGACATTGATCCTTCGCTTGGCGTTTTAACAGTCACCGACTCTTCTTTGTTAAACATCTTTCGTAGATTGTGCGCTGTTTCATAAAATTTCTTTACTTCCGGAGTATAGGGATTTTTATCGTAACGGCTACAGGCAATGGTTAAAGAACAAATCAGAATTAGACCTGCTATTTTGGAATTCATCTTTGATCCTCCTTTCCAACCAGTATTTTCAACTTACCAAATTGTTAAAAAATTGTCAAGGGTATGGTTTGGTCACTGCGTAACGGTTATCATGGTTTTACTTTCGTTAAACGAAAAAATTCAATTATCTCTACACGTTCCTTTATAGATATTTGATTTGAACTACTCATAGCATTAATCGTATTTCTTGCATTGACTATTGATAGGCTACCAACTAATTGATATTTGCCGGATGATGCTTTAGAAGTAAAATCGAAATAATTATCTTTTTCTATCCTTTTGGCATATGAGATATATGTTTCCTTTGTCAGAAAAAAATACTTGCTTGGATTAAGAAAAGTTACGGTATCTACATCAAGAAAAACCTTCGGCGTTTTTTTACACTGATTATATATTACGAATTCCTTAAATTGTGAGCAGCTCTGGCATTGTCCGTCAGCGAAAAGTCCAAAACTTGGGAAAATCTTATAGATAGCAGATGCTAACGTTTGGTAATATATAATATTCTTAATTTTATCAAAAAAAAGGATAACAACCCAATGTTTTCCGATCCCACGTGATGGAGCATATTTAAGCGGTATCCAATAGATATCACCGAATTTCATAATCTATGGCTACATTCTTTCAGAATACTCCATTTGGCTCACTTCAATGTTTAACGGGTAAGTTCTTTTCGGTAATATCTTGTTTCTATCCAAATAGAAAGCCAATTTGTAATCTATTACGTCATTTGGTGACGTCTGAAGATAAGGTGCCTCTTGATGAGTCTGATCAACAATATCTTTCGCGGTCTTTTCTTTAAATTCCTCCACTATGTCCTCAAGTAATTTTTTCTCGTAATCAGACAAGCAATTAAAATTGACATCGACATTAATCACTGGAGTGATTAAAAACCCAATTCTATCCGATGTGAAACTAATAGTACCGTCGAAGATACTCATAAACAGATTATCATCTTTTGATGAGAAAAGTTCTTTTTCCTGTGTTTTACAATCAACTCTTAAAAGATTCATTTGATCTTTTATAAAAGTAGGTACAGGTCCAAGTGACAATCTATAATAAGTATCATTTGTCACCGGTTTGCCTGTTTCTAAAACCGAAAGGAAGTCCAAGTAATATACCAGCTTTAGATATTTTGTAAAATAAAGTTGCTCCATGCTTGACGATAGATAAAGAGTCGCCTGTTTTATCTTTTCTAATTCGAGCATATAACTATTTATGTTTAACTAGTTGCATTATAACATAAATTCAAATTAAATAAAATCAGCTAAACTTAGATGCTTTTATTACATTATAAAATTTTCATCAAACCGACAAAATATAAACACCGACGAACATAATAAGCGCGCCAACAAACTTTTTTGCCAGGTTTCTCACTGCAATATCCTCTTTAAAAATGCTTGGCAAAAACAAAGTCAATAATATGCCGATAACAAGGGCATAGAATGCTTGCACTTGCGTCACAACAGTAACCAAACCAACAGATGGCGCAATCGTTAAGGCCTTTTTTATACTTATTTGCCCGAATAAATCAAGAAGATTATTTCCTGAAAACCAAAGATATTTGCTGACGGTAGCGGTTTTTAATCCGGTTACTATTTGTCTGCGCATAACGGGAATTAAAAAAAGAAATATTCCGGCCAGACCTGATCCTAAAGTGTCAAGCAGAAAATAATCCCAGAAGGACATTTTCGTCAGACCGTAATCAATTACAATGTACATTACTGACCAGAGAAAAATCGCGATCAGAATCATACCAAGTCCCTTGGCAAACAGATTTCTCTTTCTTTCAAAAGAAATTATTATACCCCCAAACAAAACAACGAAAAAACCAAGTAGTTCTTTTGCTGACAATGTTTGCCCAAGAATCACGTATGCAAGTACGGCCGTGACAACCGGAATTAACATAAAAAGAATAACGAGCGATGACGTATCCCCTTGCTCCAACGCTCTGGCGTAAAACCCGTATGAAGCGATGAGCAATATTCCTGTGAAAATCGGGATCAAGGAATACACCGTCAATTCAGGCAAACCGACAAAAAACAAAAGGATAACAAGAAAAAACCAACTGGTAATCGTTGAAAAGAAAAGATAATCAAAAATCCCTTTCGTGCGTTTATCAAGAATATACTTATCCACGAAGTTGGACGAGGCCCAAAACAGCGTTCCAACCAGAGTAATAAAAAGCCAATGATTTATCATAAACTTTAACTAAAAATTGGTCAGAACTATTATAGCACGTTTCTTTTCATTAACCATTTCCCAAAAGTTAATGTTGCAAAAAGCAAAACATCATGATATTATTACGTAAGAAACATAGAAATATGGGGGTGTAGTGTCAACGGTAGCACAATGGTCTCCAAAACCATTAGACTAGGTTCAAATCCTAGCGCCCCTGCCAGTTTTAATAATCACTTTTAGTTACATATCCAAAACCATTAGGCTAGGTTCTGCGCCATAGGCGCACTCGCCTCTGGCGAGAAATCCTAGCACCCCTGCCATAAAACCAGCTCAAGCGAGCTGGTTTTATGTTTCTTTCAAAATTTCGTTTAAATAATTGTCCACAATAAATTCCCCAGCGTAAACCAGACACTCACGCGACATTTCCTGATATTCAATGTCTGATATTTTGTTAACTTCGTTCAGCGCGTTTAACAATGATTCCTCACTTCCCTCCTCAAACACAAATCCTGCTTTTCTGTTTTCAACAAGTTCAGCCGCGCCGCCAATATTCGCCACCATAACCGGCGTCGCGTTTTGAAAAGCAAGAGTAATAACTGATGGAGAGTTTTCATAGCAAAGCGAAGGCACTATTAAAAAATCAACTTGTTTAAATATCTCGCCCAATTCTCGACCGCGTTTACAGCCAAGTAAACGAATATTTTCAGACAAACTATTTTTTAAGTCTGCTTCCTTGCTCCCCAAACCAACAATCAGCAACTCGTCTTTTATATTGTTTCTTTTCCAAACATCAACCAACCATTCAATACCCTTATGTTTTTCTAATTGGCCAACAAATAAATAACGATTGTTTTTCTTTTCCTTGATTCGAACACTGTCAACCGGTTTGATCGGATTTGGCAAGACAAGTTGTTTTGAGTTTTTAAAAAACCCTCTTTGAACGTAAAACCCCATCAGCCATTTTGACGGCGAAATAACTGTTTCCGGCGAACCGAAAAGATGATTACAAACCCAACAATGAATTTTTATTAAAAAACCGTTATTCAGAAAATGTTTTTCTTCTCCTTTGATAATTATGCCACTCGGCACCGCGAGCTGAACATCGTGAAGAACGTGAATATATTTAATCCGGTGTTTTCTGATCAAGCGCGGAAGCAAATAGCTCAGTCCAACTAAATTATGAGTGATAACCAAATCCGGTTTTTCTTTTTGAAGAATCTTGTTAATCGTCCAATAAGAGTGATAATTAAAAATATCAATCAGCCGCCAAATCAATCGAATAAAAAAATTATGCTGAAAATCATTCAAATAATAAAAAAGATTCATTGGCCTAAACCGATAAATCTTCATTTGATCGTTTTCTTCACTTTGAACGCCGACTTCAGGCTTTGTGCTCACAACCACAACCTCATGGCCAAGCTTTTGAAAACCTTTCGCCATAATTTTCGCGACCTCTTCCGCTCCGCCGCGAACATACGGCTCGTAAAGATTACTGATCACGCAAATTTTCATGTTTTTTTCAAACAATCTTGGTAAACTTGCTCCAACTGATCAATGATGATCTGCCAACGATATTTCTTTTCCACAGACGCGACGCACTGCTGGCTGAATTTCAGCATCAATTCTTCGTGCTCAAATAAAAATTTTATTTTGTCGCTGATATCGCGGCTGTTACTTGGTTCGACTAAAAGCCCGTTAACTCCGGGATCAACCACTGATCGCACGCCTTTCAAGTTTGAAGCAATCACAGGCTTTCCGCAAGCCATGGCCTCAATCAAAACAATGCCGAACGCCTCAGAACTATTTATTGAAGGCAGAACAAAGATATCAAAAAGATTATAATTATCCGGCATTTCCGTTGGCTCTCCAAAACCGGCAAATTTGATTCGGTCGTTCAATTTCAAATGATCAACCAATTTTTTATAATCATCCGTTAGATTTCCACTGCCGATGATCAGCGCTTTGACATTTTTATCTTCAATATTCGCAAACGCCTTGATTAAAACATTTACACCCTTGAAATAATGCGCTTGATCAAGGCCGCCCACGAAACCAACCACCTTATCAGCCTCATTCAAACAGTATCTTTTTAACAAATCAAGATTCTTTTTTTCAGGATGAAATTTCTTGGGCACGCCGAAAGGCAATTCAATGAATTTATTTATGTTTTTGAAATAAAATCCCTGTAAGCGAGAATTTTCCGCATAATCATCGGACGAGACGATAATTTTGTCCGATAAGCGCAGGATCAAATCGCCAAAAAATTTCCTGGTGATAATTTCGTACAGTTTTCTCCAGCCAATCAAATTCACGTCCATGTGATACGAGAGGATCAATTTTATTTTGTCTTTTCGAACCAGTTTGAGAAAAGCCACGATAAACGCGCTGCCAAAAAACGGATAATGCAAATGAACTATATCAAAATTCCATAATCGCCAAAATAGTTGCGGTAGGACAGCGCCATGCCCCAGCTTGAACCACGGTCGAAGGACTTTAACTTGATAACGTTTACCCGCAACAAGATCGAGCTTTGATTTCGGCACAAACATGCACACTTCATGGCCGCGCTCAAAAAGCTGGTCAGCGTATGAATGCGCCACCATGCCGATCCCGCCGGCGTCCGGCGGCAACTGACAAGTGATATGAGCAATTTTCATTTTCATATTTCAAATTTACAGATACCAAAAACACCGTTGTTACATTATTGTTATGTTTTTTTGTTTCTTTGCTCCATTGCTCTTTTGCTTCTTTGTTTCTGTGATACTGCGGAGTTTGCGTCCCCCGGACTGCGATCCGGGGTCGCAAAGACAGTCTAGACAGTTGCTTCATTGCTTCTATGCTTCTTT
>JBBTXH010000050.1:11547-18154 GCA_038062385.1 Patescibacteria group bacterium | reverse complement strand
CAAAACTCAAATAAAATTCAAATAAATAAATTCAAAATTCAAAGCAATCAACTATTATTGACTTGATGCTTTGTTATTGATTATTTTGCCAAATATTTTCGTTAGTTCCAAGGCTTCCTGAATTAATTTATCTCTTTCTTTGATAATATTTGAATCATCGCCAACATACAATAACCGCAACCAAAATCTACTTTCTTTCGCTTCTTTTCTGCAAATCTTAATTCTATGTATAAAATCCTTCTCGCTTAGCGCTTCATTTGCTTCTATGTAGTTCGCGCCGACAGACCCGGACGATCTCAACAATTGCTTAATATCCTCTTGATTTATAGAGTTTTTCAAAATTGCTTTAACAAACACTCTAACCTTACTAGCGAGCTCAAACGTTCTTTCTTCTAAATCATATTTATTTCTTTCAAGCTCGTTTTCGTTCATACTGTATTTCAATTTTTGGATTTTATATTTTGAGCTTTATTTGAGTTTTGTGCTTTGGACTTTGTGCTTCTGTGTTATTATACCATAAATAAAAAAGAAAACCCAGAATAATCTGAATTCTCTTTTCTTAAGTATTTACCCCTCTTTAATAATCGCAAAATTCTCAAACTTCCCAATAATCCCATCTATCCGCCCGCTGGCGGAAACATCCCTTTTATTATCGAAGTTATTTTAACAAAGCGAATTTTCCTTCTTGATCCTTGGTAAACTTATCTTTGTTGATTAAGGTCAAATAAATGGTGGATTTATTCACTTGACGTTGTTTCAAGACTTCATCATAAATTTCATCCTTGGTCATTGAATCATTGCCCTTTTCCAAGATTCCCTTGATAATGTCAAAAACCGTGCCTTCGGTATATCCCCAGCCTTTCAAGGCATAGATGCCGCGGCCGATCAAGACGAAATCTTCGTTGGCGATCAGCTCATTATGCACAGTCGCCGGGCAAATTTTCTTGTGATCGAAATTTGAATTGTTGATCACCTCGGCAATATCTCTGAAGTGAAGAGGTTTTTCCGATTTATTGAAAATCAATTGAATTTTATCGCCCAGCTTTTTCGGTCTGATCGTCTCCCAAGGAGAGAGTCCCCAATTGTCCATGATATTCTTTTCCACTTTTGAAGTTGAATCAAGATAAGAGCTCAAAATCTGTTCCAAGGTCAAATCATTATGCTCAGCCAAATACTTATCCACTTGCGCTTTTAGTTCAGCTGACAAATGGCTCTTAGCCAAATCAATGATTTCATTTTCATTGTAAAGTTTTTTATCTTCAGTCAAAGTCGCTTCCATTTTGGAAATCAAATCAACCACTTGATTCAAATCCAATTCCTTGAGCGTCCAAACGCTGTAAAAATGATCATGTCCGTCAACTTTTTCAGTTGAATCAAAGACGTGTTCCAGCACGAACAAAAAAGCGTTGGAGTGCAAAAAATCAAGGTTATAGTTAGGTTTAATATAATTTTCCAATAAACGATCTTCGCGCACCAAGCCGCCTTGTTTTCTAAGATAAGAAACATAATCATTTTCCATGGCCGTCAGTTCTTCATTGAATTCATTGGTCTTCGTCAATTCAACCACCTTACGAATAGCTTCGCGTTCGATCTGACGCACGCGTTCGCGGGTGATATTATAAATATCGCCAATCTGTTTCAAGGTTGACTTCTTGGTAAGCTCGCTGACCAAATGGTAGCGTTGCTTCAGGACATCTTGTTCGCGTTCTGACAACTTTGAAAGCAGTTCAACGAAAAGTTCCTGAAATTTATTATTGTCGTTCGAATTTTCCATAAAATATGATGACTACCGACAAGCCTGTTATCACTATTAGGTTAATTTATAACAACTATATAATATCACTATAATTATTTTCTGTCAATATTTCAGGTTATTTTGTCTAAATTTAGCTACGGTTATAAAGTAAAGCTGACTTATTCTTTACTAATCGTCAATTTATTGCCACAACTTACCTCTTTTTTAAAATACTGTCAAATGGAACGAAGCGAGACGAGCCCCGCAAAACTGTGCGGGGCGAGCGAGACAAGCAAGACCAGCGAGACTAGTAAGACGAGAAGACAGGAGATAGCAGTCTGAAAAGGGAGAGGGCTTAAAGGGGAAATAAAAAAGAAAAGCGGCGGGAATGTTTTCCCGCCGCGTAATAAATATCATCTACTTCTTTTTCGCATTTTTGTGATATGTTTACCAGAACGTCTGCTTAAATAGCACTCTAGACAACCCTTGCCTTTGACTCGAGTACTTCCTGTTGCTTGCCATTCATGCCTATTGGAACATAGCCACCATAATTTTTTATTTGTTCCAGCAACGACATCATACGCAGTAAGCGGTGCGTTCTTCGTTGGATGAAATTCTTTTGCTAATTCAGGATGCGTTGCTGCCAAACAATTATCCTTCGTCACAACCCTATTAGCACAGGCAGGACAGCCGCCTCCTATTACTCTATCATATCCGCGTGCTTGCCATTCATGTCCTTTGAAACATAGCCAATAAAGTCTTCTATGCGTTCCTGCTATTACATTATACACTGTGAACGGCGCGTTTTTTGTCGGATGAAATTCTTTTGCTAATTCAGGATGCGTTGTTGCCAAACAATTATCCTTCGTCACAACCCTATTAACACAGGCAGGACAGCTGCCTCCTGCTACCCTGTGACTGCCAGTCGCCTGCCATTCATGTCCTTTGGAACACACCCAATAAATTCTTCTATGCGTTCCTGCTATTACATTATACACTGTAAGCGGCGCATTTTTTGTCGGATGGAATTCTTTTACTAATTCAGGATGCGTTGCTGCCAAACAATTATCTTTTGCTACAACTTTATTAGCACAAACAGGACAGCCGCCTCCTGCTACCATGTTACTGCCAGTCGCCTGCCATTCATGTCCTTTGGAACATATCCAATGAAGTTTCCTGCTCGTTCCTGCCATTACATTATACACTGTGAGTGGCGTGTTTTTTTTAGGATGAAATTCTTTTGCTAATTCAGGATGCGTTGCTGCCAAACAATTATCTTTCGTTACAACCCTTTTGGCACAAATAGGACAGTCTCTTCCTGCACTCCTGGAATTACCAATCGCCTGCCATTCATGTCCTTTGGAACATATCCAATGAATTGGTTGATTCGTCCCCGCCCTCACCTGCTCCGGCGGCAAAGGATTTTTCTCGCGATCATATTCAGCGAGAAGATGAGGAATATCGGAAATGTACAGCTTGGTTTGAACCTTGTGAATTATATCAGCGATGTCGCGGAATTCTTCGGAAAAAATGAATTTGAAACCGGTTCCCTCTACGTGTTGATAAATCTTACCCTCTTTTTCCCAATGTTTACCCGCGAAATCAAAAAGACTTTTCATCATCTCTTGCATCTCAATCACGCGATCGCAGTTGCCGACAAAATCAAGGACGATAACCTTTTCTTTGCCCGTCTTCTTGCGCAATCCGCGGCCGAGTTGTTGGAGAAAGATCCTCTTACTGTTTGTACAGCGCAAAAAAACAACCACTTCCGCATCCGGCACATCTATGCCTTCGTTAAATTGATTCACTGAAAGAATATATTTGAAATCGCCATTATGGAAGCCATCCAAAGCCTGCTGATTTTCTTTTGGTGAATTATGCGAATGGATACTCTTCGCTCCAGGCAAATGTTTAATAAATGCCTCAACGTGTTCTATTCCCTCACAGAAAACAATCGTCTTTTTGTTATAACTTCTAATAATTTTTGCGACTTCTTCATCGCGCTTGCGAATGAAAATCGTTTCGTTCAGCTGTTTGATTGAAACCCGATGGCCTCTTGTACCCAATTCTTTCAAAATCTCGCGAAGCACCGCCGTATTCAGATCGTCTGTCACCATCCGATATTCTATGTTTGAAAGCCAATTTTTGGCAATCGCTTCTTCCAAACTGATTTCCACCACTTCATCGCCGAAAAGAGAACGAATATCTCGTCCGTCCATTCGATCGGGAGTCGCGGTCATGGCCAAAGTCTTTCTCGGTTTCAGATACTCAATTACCTTCCTAAACGTATCTGCCTCGCTGTGGTGTGCTTCGTCCACCACGACAAAGGCGAATTCATTGCGAAGAAAAACTTGCTTCCATGTTTTGAGTGTCTGAAAAGTGGCAAATAGAAGACTAACATCTTCCACATCTTTTCTGCGGCCATTGAACATACCGAACGAAACAACGCGGTCAAACGCTTCCTTGAATTCAACTGCCAGCTGTTCCAAAATATTCGTATCATGGCAAAGCACCAGTCCGCGTCCATACGCTAACTGTTCTTTTGCCCAATTCGCGGCCACCACGCTCTTGCCAAGGCCGCTGGCCATGACCAAAAGCGCTGAATCATGATTTCTCAAACGCTCATTAACTCGCTCCAAGGCAACTCTCTGATATTCATACAGCTCCTTCATTCCTTCCTCCTTTGGTTGCGACTGTTTTCACGAAACCATCTTTTTTGTTTAATTTTCAACGAACCGATCGTCAATAATACAACATAACAAATACAATAAGTTTGTCAATTGGCCACACCTGTCACCCTGCCCGCCCGCCAAAAATTTATCGTAGGCGGGAGGTCACTCGCCCGCCTGCCAGAGTACCTCAGTACGGCGGGCAGGAAGGGCGACAGGTAACTAGCCCGTCATGCTTCGAGTAACCTCCATGCCAGAGGCAGGTCGTCCTTTGGCGACAGCATGACAAACAACAAACTCGTTTAAAAACAAAATCGTCCCTCTAAATCGGAACGATTTTTATTTTAAAGTTTACGTTCTTCATTATTATCCTACTCATCCTTCCAATCTTACTAATCATCCTAATCCTCTCGTCTATTAATCTTATTCCAAACAACCAAAAGCGGGCTGGCCACGAAAATCGAACTGTACGCGCCGAGAAAAATGCCAATGGTCAAAGCTAAAGCGAATGCGCTGATGGACGCGCCGCCGAAGATGAGCACTGCCACGATCGCGAGTAATGTTGTGAACGTGGTATTGATGGATCGGGCCATGGTTTCATTCAAACTGCGATTAACCACCTCGCCGAATTCAGTCTTTGGCAAACGTCCGAGATTTTCTCTGATGCGGTCGAAAATAATAATGGTGTCATTGACCGAATAACCGAGAATAGTGAGCAGAGCGGCGATAAACGGCAAGTCAACTTCCACTCCGGCGTATTTCCCGAGAATTGCAAAAACGCCGGCAACAATCGTTACGTCATGAATGAGCGCGATGACCGCGATTAAACCGTATTTCCATGAAGCCACCGGCCAAGAAACTTTTCGGAAAGCCCAAGCCACGTACAAAATGATACAAATTGAAACCATGATAATCGAATAAATAGCCTTGGTTTTAAGTTCAGTGCCAATGGCCGCGCCAATCGAATCAAATCTTTCTTCTTGAACATCATCTTTATATTTGTTCTTAAATTTTTCAATAATTTTTTTGTGAAGATCTTCGTTGGTTGACTGAAAACGAATGATCAAATTGTTGTCCCCGGCCGGCTGAACGACAACGCCGCTTTCAATTTTAAGTTCGTCAATCATTGTTTTCACTTCTTCAGTGGTTGGCCGATCCTTCAAAAATTTTAATTCCAAAAGATTGCCGCCGGAAAAATCCAATCCGGATTTAAAACCGAAAATCAAAATCGCGAGAAGAGCGACGACGAACAATGCGCCGGAAAGCGTCAGCCAATATTTACTGCGTGGAATAATTTGCAACATAAATAAAATTTAATATATTTTTCTGCTCCCATACGCCGGCGCATGGGAGCAAGCATGGTTAAAATTTATTGCGCGTCCTTCTTTTTTTTCAAACCAAACCACCACAAATTGTATTTCTTGTCATCACGGATAAAAAGATACATGAAATGTTTGGTGACGAAAAGCGCAGACAACATGCTGAGGATGACGCCGATGCCGAGAGTAATACCAAAACCTTTGATTGAGCTAGTGCCAAACCAAGCTAACACGAAACAAGTAATTAATGTTGTCGCGTTACCGTCGCGAATTGATGGCCAGGCGCGCTTGAGACCGACATCAATGGCAGTGCCGAGCGGCTTGCCCAGTTTCAATTCTTCTCTCATGCGTTCAAAGATAAGCACGTTCGCGTCAACAGCCATGCCGACGGACAAAATAAATCCGGCGATACCGGCCAAAGTCAAAGTGACCGGAATGGCTTTGAACACAAACAAGACAGCCACGGCATAAACAAGCAAAGCCACCACTGCCAAAAATCCCGGCAAGCGGTAATATAAAATCATGAAAATTATTACCAAAACAAAACCAATCAATCCGGCGAACAAACTTTTTTGCAATGACTCTGAACCCAAGCTCGCGCCAACCGTTTGCTGGCTGATGAGTGTGATCGGTACAGGCAGAGCGCCGGCATTCAATCTTTGAGTCAGTTGCTTAGCTTCGGTCAAATCAAAATTTCCGGTAATAACCGCTTCGCCGCCAGTGATCGCTTCATTGACGCGCGGAATACTGATCGGCTGATTGTCCAAAAATATGGCAACCGGTTTGCCGACGTTACGAGCGGTAATTTCCGCGAAAAGTTTTTTTCCTTCATCATTAAACTGCAAAGCGACTTCCGGCGCATTGGTGCTTTGATTGAAATTGAC
>JBBTXH010000050.1:0-11537 GCA_038062385.1 Patescibacteria group bacterium | reverse complement strand
GCGCGAATTTTCCAACTGCTTTCCGGTCAAACCGGTAACCTTCCACTGATCGGTCGGCGGTAAAATATCTGCTTCTTTTTTTGTTTTGATAAAAATCGCGCTGATTTTCAATTCAGGCACTGAACGTTCATCGGTTTTGTAAATCAAATGATAACCGAATTTTGTTAATATTGGCTCGGAGATCGCGCCTTTCGCAAGAGAAAAAACAACGTCCTCAAATTCTTTGACCATTTGTCCTTTTTGGAACCAACCCAGCTCGCCGCCATTTTCAGCCAGAGAATCAGTTGAGTTTTCCTTGGCTAATTTCGCGAAGTTAGCCGGAATTATTTTCGCTTTTAAATCTTTAACAATTTTTTCCGCTTCTTCTTTGGTTGTTTCTTTGGTGCAGCTTTCCGCGCCTTTGTAACAAATCAAAATATGACTGGCTTTTATTTCTTGGCCTGAAGTTCTCTTGTCATTAACCTTAGCCACAAAAAATCCGATATCAGTTTCAACAACCTTTGGAGCAACTTTACCTATTTCGGTTTTTGAAACTCCGTTAAACAACTTGCCAAACTCGCCTGCCTCTTTAATCCATCCAAGATCGCCGCCATTGTCAGTAACGGTCTCGCTTTCTGAATATGTTTTGACCACTTCGCTGAAATCTTTACCAGTTAATGCTTCTTTCAAAGCTTTGTTCGCTTTATCCTTAGCCGTCTTGTTGAACTCATTCATGGCCTTGCGTTCTTCCGGGGTTAATTCGCGGGCCGGTTCTGTGTTTTCTTCTTTGAATTCAAGCAACGGTGTTTCGCCGATCATTTTAATCGCCTCATTCACATCCTTAATCCCGGCCAATTCCGCGATCACGCGCCATTTGCCTTGAGATTTATTTACCTGAATAACTGGCTCAGCTACACCAAACGCATTCACGCGGCGTTCAATGACATCGCGAACTCCTTCAACCGCGTCGCCTTTTTCACCGAAAGCAATCTTGGAAGTGTCAGCTTCGTAAACGAGATGAGTGCCACCCTGCAGATCCAAACCCAATCGGAATGGAATGTTCGTGAAATGCGGGAAACTTGTCTGCATCTTCGCGTTGGCGAAATCAATCGCGCGATCGTAAACTTGAGGCATATCAAAAATCCCCAAAACTATTGCGCAGATAATAATAAGAACTACGGCTAGTCGCACTTTTGTCATTCGTTGGAGTTTGTTGGACATAATTATCGAGAATTATGATTAGTATGATTTGAAGGATTAGAAGGATCTGTATGATTTGCAGGATGACCTTAAAAAAAATTCATTAGAATCTTACCAATCTTCCTGCTCATACTAATCTTACTAATCCTATACTTTGTATAATTTGCTAATATTCTATATCACATTGAAACTAATTGCAATTATATCTGTTTATAATTCGTTTTACAACCGATTTTCTTATTTTTATTATATTTCGCTAAAATAACACTAGCTCTTGACAAAAATAGCTCTTGACAAAAATAATCAGCCGTGATATTATTTTTTGACTATCGGACCTTAAAAACTTAACAGAAAGGATGGCGCAAATGAGTCTCAATGCAACAGTTCATATCAGTTTAGTCGCCTGTGGAATTATGATTGGCATAGCGATCGGACTACTCACTTCTTCTATTGGACCGGGCATAACTGCAGGAATCATTAGCTACCTTGTTTTCCACAGTATGGTAAATTGCTTGGATCCGTATATGGGAACTTTCAATCCGCTCGCTAGATTCAAAAGAAAGACGAAAAGGGTTTCTGTTGCAAAAGAAAAGAAAAAGGAATATTGGCGCTGGGAATATGATCGCAACAAAGGAGGGGAAAATTGATTAACATGTCCATCAACCAACTCCTGGCACTGTGGGGAGAACTAGCAAGAGCATATTATCATGACAACTCTTTCGGAGGCGATACGGCTAGAATTTATTCACACTTGTTTAAACCGTACGTTGCCCTTTTTGCAGAAGGACACATTAACAGAACGTCTGCACATTGGGAAGAATACGCCGAGTTTTGCAAAACCGCCTATGATTCGTTTATCGTTTTGCTTAAGAAGTTTGAAACAGATTTTGGATGCGTAATTGAATTGGATGAACGCAAGTTGAAAAAGTTACCGAAGAATAATGAGTTCCATACTCATTATCACGTCAAAGTGATTCGGCTGTAAAACAACAAAGGAGGAAGAAAAAATGAAGGTTGAAATTTTCTCTAGCTCAATTTTCGATAAACCTTCTGAGAAACAAACAGCGCTAATAAATCATTTGCAAAACCGCGTAAATGAATTTCTTGCGCTTCATCCAGACGCAACGGTTAAATGGTTGCAAACAACATTCTCGAACAGTGGTTACGCTGAAGTTACGCTCACAGCCATTGTTTCGTACAGCGATTGCCAACTAACCACTGACAAATCCGACTGAGGTAACTTTTCAATAACAAAGGAGGAGCAAATGAACCGCAATCTTCTCGCTTTTCTTATTTTTTTCGTTTGTTCTTTTACCATTGGTTGCGCGCTGATGATATTACTATCTTCTTTCTGGCTCGCGGAAGCCATCGGAATCAGTACCCTCTTGACTTACTACAGCGTGTTCAATCGCATCAAGTATGGAACATTCAATCCGCTCTTCTTCCCAAGTCAACCTGAGCAAAAAACCGACTAACAGATCCAACAAGCAATGTGCCTATTGTAATAATATGAAACTTGCAATTAACGACAAAACAAAGAGACCGACACATCGGCCTCTTTTTTCGTAATCATAGTTTTCATTTAATCATCTGAATCCCTGTAGTAGAACTGCGGTTCACTACAGGGCAAGCATAGTTCAAGACAACGCTCCCCAGCCGTCATTCCGGATGTATAGGCTTCGAGGAAGATTCTGAATCCCAACGTCGACCATTTTCGTTTATGTAGGACACGGTTCAGAATGACGGTTAAAATGGGTGACCGCAGTCACAACACTCTCAATGTCATTCCGGACAAAACAATCAAGAGTAAACTTATAAATCCAGCAATAACGATCCGGAATCTTTGCAAATATTTGTTTTCATAATCTTTTTACCAATCGCGCCAGCGAACAACCGATACGCCAATCGTTTTTCTTTTTCATAAACATCCTGCACGCCAAGCAATGTTTTACATTTTTTACAACCTATTTCTTAATTTTTAATATATTTCGCTAAAATAGCAATAACCATTGACAAATCTAATCAGCCGTGATATTATTTCTTAATTCTAGAACCTTGAAAACTCAACAAAAAGGAGGCTCGAACAAATGAGGAACACCATGAAAAGTACTGCAATATTTGCAATTTTCGCAACTTTTGCGGGGATCTTAATAGGCGGCCTCTCCACTGTCACCCATGGCGTGATAATGGGCATCTTGTTTTTCTTTTTCGGTTTTTTCGCGATGAACTATTTGGAGCATGGAACTCTCAATCCGCTGGCCGGATTCAAAAGTAATGTCTCAACAACAAAAGAGGAGGTACGGGACAAATGAAGAACACACTGAAAAATAATGTAATATTTGTAATATCTGCAATTTTCTCAATTTTTACGGGAAGCTTAATAGTCGGCCTTTCCACTGTCATCGATGGAGTGATAATAGGCATCGTGTTTTTCATTTTTGGCTTTTTCGTAAATGAACTACTTGCAAAATGGAACACTCAATCCATTTCCGACATCGAAGAACAAATAACAACAAAGGAGGGGGAAATGCCGAACGAGAAAAAAATACAATTGGGTGCTCTTGATCATCTCTACATTTCATTTTGCGGGCTTATTCCTGCAGTTGGGATTGGATTGACTTTTTCCCTGGGTACTACGGTCACTACTACTGTAGGCGCAGGAGTAACAGCCTTTATTCTTTGGTACGTCATCATCAGAATTTTTTTGGATCAAGTAGCGTCCAACCCGTTTTTCAAACCGAAAACAAACAACAAAGGAGGAAGAAAAAATGAAGGTTGAAATTTTCTCTGGCTCAATTTTAGAAGATCCTCCCGAGAAACAAATAGAGGCAATAGGTCGTCTAATGAATTTCTTGGGCTTCATCCAGGCGCAACGGTTCAATGGCCACAGACCGCGAACAATCGTCATAGGGACGTTACTCTCACGGCACAGCGGAAACAGGCAATCGTCTGAAAAATTCGGTTGAAGTAACGTTTCAACAAGAAAGGATCCGCCGTCCCCTGGATCGCAATCCGGGGTATGGCGGACAAGGAGGAAAAATGGACAAAAACACGACAAGAAAGGGCTTCCTGGGTTTTTCCTTTTTAATATCCCTTATCATTGGTGCTGGTGTCCTATTCACGACCCTTTCATTTTGGCTTAGTTTTGTGGTAGCGGTGGCATTCATTCTGACTTGCCATAGCACAATGAATTGGGCAACCCACGGAAAGATAAATCCGTTTTACGACCCTGATCAACCTAAAAAAAAATTGACAAATCTGTCCAACGGGCAGTGAGGTGAAAAAATGGATTCTCAAAAATTATCAGCTGATGATCGCTGGATAAGAGACCTTGCCGAAGACGTAAAGAAGCAAAAAGCACAGGGTTGTAATAACGTCGAGATTGAAACATTTATTCATTTCTATGGCGGTCCGCCGAGTGCCTGCGAAAAAGGCACCTGCAACTGCCCCATGCACTAAACGAAAAACAAAGAAACCGACACATCGGTTTCTTTTAATTTTCTGTATAAATCTTTTTACTAACCGCGCCCGCAAACAACCGATACACTAACCGGTTCTCTTTCTCATAAACATCCTGCACGCCGAGCAATGTTTTACACTTTTTACAAATAAGCTTTTTATTATCCTTATTAGCCAGTTCCTCCGGCGAAAAAATTCGATCAAGATAAAGACGCTTCAAAATTCCCGGACCGTCTTTTTGATAAAGCGCAATTTTATTTTTACATTTCTCGCAATGCAACATCAGCCAGCGCGATCGTCCACCTCGGGCTTTTTTGTATTTGTCGTTTTTGAAATGTTTATATTCCCCAAGTTTAAGCATATTTAAGCTATATTTTAAAAAAATATTGACAGTTTTATTCATTCTGTTATAATATTGCTATCACGATAAGAGGCTACCCAAAGGGTTCTGTCCCGCGGTTATGCCTCTTTTTGTTTCTGTAATTTCTCTCTGGCGTTGTTAAGAAACGTAATATGCTGATTAAACTTCCTCAACAAAGATGAGAACTTGAACTTGCTCGGAATAATCAAACGACATAGTTTTTTCTGTCCAAGCAAATACTCAATCAAACAATAGAAATCGCCGTCACCGCTTACGATAACAGCTTGTTGGTAAACCGAAAGTTCAATCATTGTATGCAAAACCAATTCCGCATCAACATTTCCCTTTACTTTTTTATTTGGCAGAATCAGCGTTGGTTTGAAAATAACAATATAACCGAGCTTTTGCAATGCCGTATATAACGACTGGTTTTCTGCTACATACCCAATAAATAAGAATGCTTTGGCCACGTCAAAACGATCTTGCAAATATTTATAAATTTGCCAAAATCAAGCACCCAACCTTGATCTCTGATCGAAAGATTAAGATTCTGACTATCAATAAATGCGTAATTTGTTTGTCTATCTCGCATATCTAAAATTATCACGTTTCACAGCAATTTTTATATTTTTTTCCGCTTCCGCACGGACACGGGTCATTGCGTCCAACCTTCTCTCCGCTTTCGGTTCTTTGTTTTTTTATTAACGGAGCCGCTTGCTTATCTGAAGTTTTGTTATTTTGAAATTGATTACCCTCGCTCGCTCCGCTCAAGGAAATATTTTTTTGCGCCTGCGTTGATTCTGTCTCCGACATTAATCCGACTTTGTAAATGGAATAAACCACTTGCTTCTGAATCAAATTCTGCAACTGCGTGAACATGCTGTAAGTTTCTTTTTTAAATTCAATCAGCGGATCCCGTTGTCCGTAACCGCGGAGTCCTATTCCGGAACGCAGAGCCGCGATCGCGTCAAGATGATCAATCCAAAGAAAATCAACACTGCGAAGCAAAACTTCTTTTTCCACCAAACGAATTGTTTGTTCGTTCTTAGATTGTTCAGTAATTCTTTTTTCGAGCAACACGTATTGTTCTTTCGCTTCTTTTAATAATAATTCGATAATCTCTGTGCGCGCTCCCGCATCTTGCAATCTGTTCCCCGCTATCTTTTCCAAACTGGATATTTTCTCACAAATCTCGTTTGTAATTGGAAAAATAGTTTTCGCCACTTCACAAATTTCTTTCAAATTCCATTCCTCTTGTTGATCAGAAGCGGTGTGAAATGAAACAACCTGATTGATTTCGTCCCCCACCATTTCCAAAATTTCATCTTTCGTAAACGTTGAATTGGCTTCAACCGTTGATTCCAAAATTTGTTTTCTGCGTTTATAAATAATCGAACGCTGTTTATTTATCACGTCGTCGTATTCAACCAAATGTTTGCGAATGTCAAAGTTATTGCCTTCAACGCGACGTTGGGCTTTTTCAATCGCGTTTGAAATAAATTTATTTTCAATCGGCTGATCTTCCGGCACACCCAATCTTTGCATCATATTCTTGACGCGATCAGAACCGAAAATGCGCATCAGATCATCTTCAAGTGAAATGAAAAATCTGGACGCGCCCGGATCGCCCTGACGACCGGCTCGGCCGCGAAGCTGATTGTCAATTCTACGCGCTTCATGGCGTTCAGTTCCAAAGACACATAAACCGCCAAGCGATTTAACTTCATTATATTCATTTTCATTAAACGGAGTTCCACCAAGTAAAATATCTACACCGCGGCCGGCCATGTTGGTCGCAACGGTCACTGCCCCCATTCTGCCGGCTTGCGACAAAATCTGCGCTTCTTTTTCATGTTGTTTGGCGTTCAAAACTGCGTGCGGAACGCCGGCTGATTCAAGCATAGCTGAAAGCAACTCGTTTTTTTCAATGGAAATCGTACCGACCAAAACCGGTTGGCCTTTTTCATGCAATTCTTTTATCTCTCGAACCACAGCTTGAATTTTTCCGCGTTCAGTGGAATATATTCTGTCTTGCAAATCATTTCTCACCATCGGCCTATTCGTTGGCACGATCGTAACATCAAGTTTGTATATTTTTGAAAACTCTTCCGCCTCGGTCGCGGCCGTACCGGTCATGCCGGACAGTTTCTTGTACATGCGGAAATAATTTTGAATGGTAATGGTCGCGAGCGTGCGGCTTTCTTTTTGAACTTCAACATTTTCTTTAGCTTCAATCGCTTGATGCAGTCCTTCTGAATAACGCCGACCATACATGAGTCGGCCGGTAAATTCATCAATAATAATCACCTCGCCGTCCTTAACAACATAATCGCGATCATTTTTGTACAAAGCATGCGCGTTCAAAGCCTGCTCCAAATGATGCGCGAACTGCATACCGCCCTCGGTATAAATATTTCCAACTCCCAACCATTTCTCAATTTTTTCTATACCCTCATCAGTCAAAGTCGCGGCGCGCATTTTCTCGTCCACATTATAATCAGTGTTTTCCTGCAAGCGCGGTACCAGCTGGCTAAATTTTTTATACAAACCAGCTGATTCCTCGGCCGGAGAAGAAATAATGAGCGGCGTTCTCGCCTCGTCAATCAAAACCGAATCAACTTCATCAACAATCGCGAAATTGAGTTCGCGCTGAACTTGCAACTCAACTCGAGTCGCCATGTTGTCCCGCAAAAAATCAAATCCGAATTCGCTGTTCGTGCCATAAGTAATATCAGCGCTGTACGCTTCTTTTCTCGTGCACGGACGCAGATGTTTCAAACGATCGTCTTTCTGCTGATCATCGTTATAATTCGGATCGTAGATCAAAGCCACGTCATGAACCAAACAAGAAGTGGTCATGCCCAGCAAATGATTGGCGCTGCCGTTCCAACCCGCGTCGCGTTTCGCCAAATAATCATTTACCGTAATCAAATGAACGCCTTTTCCTTCAAGCGCGTTCAAATATAAAGCCAGTGACGCCACGTGAGTTTTGCCTTCGCCGGTTTTCATTTCAGATATTTCTCCGCGATGAAGGATCATAGCGCCCATGAGTTGAACGTCGTAATGTCTTATTCCAATCGCTCGACGGTTGGCTTCTCGCGCGAGCGCAAAAGCTTCCGGCAAAAGATCATCCAAACTTGAGCCATTCGCCAATTTACCTTTTAACTCAATTGTTTTATTTTTCAAATCATCATACGCCAATTTCTCAAATTCAGCGCTAAGCACATTGACCTTGTCAACGGTCGGCTTTAATTTATCAATTTCTTTTTCATTGGCGTCTTTGAATAATTTTGACCAAATTCCCATATTTTTTCTTTAGATTTAACTGATTCATTCTATCATTTTATATTCAAAAAATCAAGCAGCCGTAGCGACATTAGAATTAACAGCGTTGTATTCAGTCTACTCGATAGATTCAACAATTATCCCGACAAATTAGTTTATCGCATTTCTCCGAAGGGTTACTTTTTGACGCCCTGAACCAGACGCTACGCGTCGGTTCAGGGTAAACCAAAAGAGTTCGCCTTTACCGTGAACCCGACGAAGGAGTGGTTTACGGCCGGACCCCGTGAAATGCAATGTTATCGCAATGAATCATTGATAAAAAAAAGTTATTAAAATACATACAACGCTTAACTCTCTTACAGTCAAGCAAATTTTAAAATCCTGCTTTAATAAGGCAGGATTTTTTCATCAACAATTGTATGGTCTCACCTGATGTAGCTTTTGACCTTTGCGTTTCTGCGCATAATGAGCTTTGCACAGTTTCAAACGGCCATAACACCAACGACCACAGCCGGGAAAAGCGCAAAACAATATTTTAAAGCGAGATCGCTTTTTACTCAAGACGCCGGTCGGATGACCATATCGACTCATTTGTTTATAATGTCCCATGCAATATCCCTTGGCGCAGTACGGTTCATGGCAATCTGGATAAGTGCACGTTCTGTTGATCATGTTCCCTCCTTTTTTCGTGTAGCGTGTATCGTTAACGATCAAGCAACCTACCGCCCTACATCCTACCGCCCTACAACCTAACCATTCAATCTTTCCTTGTACTTCTTTATTTCCATCTGAATGCCTTTTTTCGCTTCATTGATTGCTTTCACCATATTCTCAAATTCTTTACGGAAACGCAAGAGCTTTTTCGGCACACTGACATTGACTTCGCAAAAAAATATTTTCCCTTTTTGCTGGCCTTTCCGCGTCAAACCGACTTCCACGTCAATCTGTTGGATGTTATTAAAATATTTATCCAGCTCGCCGAATTTGTCTTCAATGTGTTTTTTGATTTCCGCGTTCAATTCGTAATTCGTTGACTTTAAATTTAATCTCATACGCGTATTTTTTAATTATTATTTGATTATTTTTATGTTTCTATATTTTTAAACTTCAATCTTTATACAATTTATTTTTTATCATAAGCAAACTCAACGAACCTAAACACGTGAAAATTCCGAGAATCACAAATAAAATCTGAAACCCGAATTTATCCGCAATAAAGGCGCCGAGCATTGATGCCAGCGAAATACCCACGCCAAGAGAAATATCATACATGCTCCACTCCATCGCCCGCTTTTCCTGGTCAACGTGCCGCGAGAAAATCGAACACCAGCCCGGATAAGAAAACGCCGCGGCCATGCCGAGAACTATTTGCAAAACGTACAAGTGCCCAACTGAATTAACAAATGAATAGGAAAAATAAACAAACGCCGTCAACATTGTTCCAATCAAAGCGCTGTATAATTCATCTTTTTCTCCTTTCATTTTATCAAGATAAATACCAACCGGCACTTCAACTATCGCTTTCACGATAAAATACAAACCAGCCGCAATTCCAACCGACTCAATGGACGCGCCGGGAATTTGTTCAGTGATAAAAATCGCGAACACCGGCGCCAATAAGTTATACGCCGACCAGATAATCAGATCCGACAGAATTAAAATTTTGATCACCACGTTGACGTGAAAATGTTTGATTGAACGAAAAGCGGAACGAAGGTACATAGGTTTTTAGGATTAGGATGATTAGAAGGATGAGGAGGATAAGGATGCTGTAGGGCGGTAGGTTGTAGGGTATAGTAGGTTGCTTAAAAACTAAAAGCCAATATACTGAATTTCTTCTTCCAGCTGAACGCCAAACTCATTGCGCACTCGGGTTTTCACCAGACTGATCAACTGAACCACGTCATCAGCCTTGGCGTTGTTGAAATTGATAATGAAATTCGCGTGCTTGTCAGAAACCATGGCGCCACCTATCTTCATGCCTTTCAAATCCGCTTCTTCAATAAATCTAGCGGCCGGCAATTTGCCCTTCACTTCCCACTCTTTAAACTTGGCCAACTCTTCGTTATAAACAACATTTTTGAACGAACAACCGGCGCTGGGAAAATTCAATGGTTGACTGGCGCAACGAATTTCATATTCATCTTTAATTTTTTTGAATTTCTCTTGGCTGTTCGCGTCTGTTTTCAATTCAAACGTTGCTTCGGCGATCACCCAATCTTTATTTTTTTTAAAAATGCTGTCGCGATAACCAAAAACGCATTCGTTTTTCGACAACACCCGAACGGTAGGGGCAGAACATTGTTCTGTCCCTACCGTTCGGGTGTCATATGAAATAATTTCAATTTCAAAAACATAATCCCCCACCCCTTGCCCATAAGCACCGGCATTACCGTAGATCGCTCCGCCAACCGTGCCGGGAATATTTGCTCCGAATTCCAAACCGGTTAATCCATTGTCAATGGTTTTGCGAACAAAATCGCTCCAATTGTTTCCACCGAAAACCCTTACTTTGTTTCCTTCAAACGCCAATTCCGCGGATTCCAGCCTTATCACCAATCCATCAAATCCTTTGTCGCTAACAAGCACATTACTGCCACCACCTAAAATAAAAAACGGCAATTTAAATTCCATCGCCGCGTTTAACGCTTTTTGCAGATCAACTGCGTTATTAACTTTAACAAAAAATTTGGCTGGTCCGCCAATTTTAAACGTAGTATAATTTCGCAATGGTTCATTGACCAAAACAGGCAATCCGATTTTGTTGTCTAATAGTTCCTTCATAGATTCATTATATCATTTCAACTGCCTGAAAATCAAATCTCGATTTTTACTCGAGTTTTGTGGCGGCCACTATAACCGCGAGCGATTTTCGTTCGCGCGAATTGACCGGACAATGTCCCGGAGTTCTTGGCAAATCTCTTTTTTTGCTGTTTTCTGATTCGAGTTTGTTTTTTTGCTAATTTTTCTTCCAACATAATACGTTTTTTGGCATATGACATGGCGGCAGCCCAGCCCAAGCCGGGTTGAAAACTATTCGCCGCAAAAGAACAAAAATAAAAGATAAAAGAAAAGACAAAACCCAAATACCAACCCTCTACACTCTCACCGCGGAGCGAAAACCGAAGTTCCCTTCGCGATTCCTTGGATTACTCCCGCTGAAGCTAGCCTGCCTAATGCCACGATCCCAATAGAAATACGGTAAACAGTCAAGAGCAGCTTGATAATTGCCTAAAAGCCAATTAATACTTCC
>JBBTXH010000049.1:0-8479 GCA_038062385.1 Patescibacteria group bacterium | reverse complement strand
TATATCGGTCAACTGATTCAGGATCTCCGCGTCAGTATGCTCGATTGATTCAAATCCGGTTTTTATTTTTGCAACCAACTCTGAGGCAAAGGTCGGAACTTTTTTCATGATCAAATCAAAATTCACCAAAATATCGAGCGGTCGGCTGTCCGCCGCCTTCAACATCAGTTCCGCCAGTTCTTCACGATCAATATTCAATTCATCCAAATAATTGACAAAAAGTTCAGTTGAATTTACCAATAGCGCGAAATAAACTTCATGGCGATTTTTCAAATTCTCAAAATCAATATATCGCGCGTGATGCAAAACCGATTCCGGATCAATTTCAGCCATTACTTCAAGCAATTGTTCTTCCTGCCCGGACGGTAAATTCAACTCATAAATATGATCGAGAACAACATCAGCGCCGACAGTTTCACAAATTTTTTTCGCTTCCTCAAATCTCTGCCGCGGGTCCTCGATACGACGCAACGCTGCCAAAACTTTTTCATTGATTTTATATTTTTTTGACAACAATTCAAAAGCCTGATGATCTTCATCGCGCGCCGGTAAAAAGTCAACCGTAGCCTTGATAAACATTTTTAAAAAGTTTTTTCCGGCAGTCAATCCAAAGCGATCGAACATCCTTATCAGATTATCGCCTATATCACCTCGATAACGTTTAGTGTTGACTGTTAATTTTTCGACCAAAGCCTCCAGTTGTGTTTTCCATGGTCCAACCAGATTAGTTCGGTCAATCTTGTTTTTTAATTCCTGCTCCTTATTATCAACCGCCAAAACGTTAACATATTCAGATAGAAACCTTTCAATAAAACCGCGGCATTCAGTCCTGATTATTGAAAACCCCCATCTTTCCTGTTCGCTTAAACATGAAAGAATCAATGTCATTGCTTTTTCGATCACCGCCTCTCCGCCAATTTCATTTTTGCAGGCTAAAATATCTAACAGTAAATGAACATTCTTTTCAAGATCAGCAACATTCGTCGGATCGATTGGAATTTTTTCTTCGGCTACCATTTTTTTTAATTCCTGTGCGCGCAGTATGCTCGCCAGTTCATCTAAATTCAATTTGAGCTGACTTCCTGCAACACTATAATCAGAAGATTCAAATTTGTCCATTCCAGAGCTCCGCTCATTTCCGATAAACTGAAGCAAGGCCAAATATTCAATTTGATTCCCGCTCTGTTTGACCTCACGCAAATACTCCCGTAAATTTCTGACATCAGCGTGACCAAAACCCAATCGCTCTTCTCCGTCTTTGACAAAATATTTTACATTTCTATAATACCAAAAATACCGATCATTAACGCTTTGTTTTTGCGCTGCTTCCGCAGAGATCGTTTTTGCTTCTCCGGAAATTTTTGGTAATCCAGACAGCATGGTTCTTTAATAACTTTCCGCCATATTATATCACAAAATCCGTTTAAAACAAAGAATTGCCCCAGCTTCGCGAGACAATTCTTTTTATAAATTATTATTGATTGGTTTTTATTTCCGCAGGTTCATTCTTGGGAAAAGATTGCCCGTTTTCAACCACTGGCTGTTTCATCGGTTTAATGTTTGTTTTACAACCATCGCCTTGACAGTTCGGCGCCAAAGCAGGATCACCCGAAGGTATTTTATTATACGGTTTTAACGACGTTGCTTGTTTGTTCGGTTGACCAGACTGAACTGCTTGTCCGTTCTCGCCTTTGTCACCCTGTTTATCACCCTGCTTGCCTGCCGTAGTTCCAACGGAGGCAGGAGCCTCGCCTGCCCCGTCAGCTGCGGGGTCGGAGGGCGCATTCTTTGATTCAATTTTACTCTTACAATTACCGCCTTGACAGTTCGGCGCCAAGGCCGGATCACCCGACGGTATTTTATTATACGGTTTTAACGGCATTGCTTGTTTGTTCGGTTGTCCAGACTGAACGGCTTGCCCACCTTCACCAACGCCTTCATCTTCAACTTGTTCAAGCTTTATTTTGCATTCATCGCCTTTGCAATTCGGCACAATATCGGTATCATCAGAAGAAATAAACTTTTTAAATTTTTGCATCATTCCTTGAGGTTGTTGTGCTGAGGAGTTTGTTGGTTGGCTAGGCTGAACCGCTTGCCCGCCTTCGCCTACTCCCTCGTCTTCAACCTGCTCCAGCTTAATCTTGCACTCATCGCCCTTACAGTTCGGCACAATATTCGGATCATCAGGAGAAATAAATTTCTTCATTACTCCAATGCCATTTTTAAATTTTTGCATCATGCCCTGCGGCTGCGGTTTATCCTGCAAACCAAAATCTTCACAATCCTCACCTTGGCAACTCTGCTCGTTTACCCTAGGTCCTGAAACATTAATATCCGGACAATCATCGCCTTGGCAATCATTTTCCGTAAACGGAGTCCCCGGAGCATCCATGGCCGGACAATTTCCATCTTTTTCTTTACAGTTTCCATTCGGGGTAATCGGCACTGCGCCTTGTTTAATCCTGTCCGCTTCATCCTTGCTCATAAATCCGTTTTCAACAGAAAAGTTAATACACGTTTCAGTGTTTTCTGTTTTTTGGCAGAAGCTGTCACACTCCTCTTTCCCTTGGCATCCCCCCGGTCCGCCTTTTATACTTGGACCATTTTTAACCATTTCAGCTTGCTCTTTGCTCATGAGACCATGTTCAAGAGAAAAATTAACGCAGGTCTCTTGATTCTCCTGTTTATCGCAAAAAGCTTTGCATTCGTCCGGGCCTTTGCAACCGCCCGGACCTTCTTTGAGCGGTCCCATTTTTCTGGCTTGAGCAATTTCTTCTTTGCTCATCAGCTCATACTTCTCCGAAAAAGCTAAACATGTTTCCTGGTTATCAGGCTGATCACAAAAAGTCTTACATTCAACCGGCCCATGACAACCACCAGGTCCTTCATCTTTCGGAATAAACTTTTTTGTTTTTTTTGCCTCATCAGAACTAATGAGCCCGTTCTTTTCTGCAAAAGCAATACAGACTTCAGCATTAACCGGATTTCCGCAATAATTATCGCATTCTTTTTTTCCTTTACAGCCGCCCGGACCTTCTTTCAGTGGTCCCATCTTTTTTATTTTCGCGGCCTCTTCTTTGCTGATGAGACCATTCTTTTCCGAAAACGCTAAACACTCTGCCTGATTATTCGGTTCATCACAATAAGCTTTGCATTCATCTTTGCCTTTGCAACCGCCGGGACCAACCATCTTCGGGCCAAGCTTCTTGGCTGCCTTGGATTCTTCCGGTGAAATTATTTTATTTTTTTCTGCGAACGAAACACATTCTTCAAAATTTTCTTCCTGGTCGCAATACGCGGCGCATTGTTTTCTGTCTGCGCAACCGCCTGGACCATCAACTTTTGTTTCGTTTTTTATAACTTCAACCTGCTCTTTCGGCATCAAATCGTTTTTCAACGCATAATCAAGACAGGCATTGACGTTGTCCAAATCATCACAATAAGTTTTGCAATCAGCAATGGACGAACAATTTCCCAATTCCGCAATCGGAAAGGAAATTGAAGAAACTGAAGAAGAAGCGCTCTGTGAAACATTCTGCGCTTGCACGACTAAAAACGACATTGAAAATATCACCACAACCGAACAAGCTCCGATGATAAAGAAGTGTTTAAGCTTCATATAATTATTTTAAATCATTAAACTTCAAAATTACTTCGCGAACGGATTGAGTTTGATCTGATCAAAAGGATTTTGATATTCAAAAGGATTTTTATAACTATTCGCGGCATCAGCTGCTTTCTCAAGAGGATTAACTATAGTTTGATTCGCGCTGCTGTCTTTGTATCCGGTTTGATAACCGAAATAATAACCAACCACCGCTCCAACCGTTAGAAGAATGACTACAGCCACGATGTTGAAGATGACTTTTTTCATAAAAAATAATATTTATTAGACAGAACAATCTCCATGCGAGCATTGTTCTAATACTAATAATAACAAAACTGTACTATTCCGCAATAGCTGTGTATGAATGTCAATGATTTTTTGATTTCTTTACATTAAAATTAACGTTACTGTTTAATGTACGTGACCGTTAATTTAACCAAAAAGAACAGCCAGACGCGTATGACGCGCTGGCTGATTTCTAGAACAAGGGAAGTTGTTCCGGTTGTTGAATGATTGGAGGAGGTGTGATTTTTTTTTGTGCGGGCACTGGTGAAGGAGGAGTTGACGAATAAAACACGTCGCACGCAGTCTGTGGCGGGATCTGACCGCTCTCGATCAGTCCGCAAGCAGAACGCAGAGCGCGCAAAAATTGCTTGCGGTCGATCTCGTGCCTGAAGTATTCTCGAATGCTCGAGAACTTCAAAGGCACTGCGGTCGCGAACCCTTCGAACTGATCGTGGCATTGAACACAAGAAGTGTTCAAAATCGTGACACCGCAGTCACGAATCGCCACACCGACATGTGTCGCAATCGAACCACACTCGCACTTTGCCACGATCACCGGACTATCAGCTCGACGCATCAAGTCCTTCACTCGACGCAACCAGTCTTTGCTACCATCATTTTTCCGCAAAACCGCTTCCAGACGATAGTAACCGTCGAGCTCGAACATTACGGCTTCCATGGCTTGGCCAGCCTTTGGCCCGCTCTTCAGGTAGTACGGCGTCATCTCAACCTCCTTGTTGTTGTAGTAAAAAATGAACTATTTAACTTAATCAGTATAGCACAAAAAAATAATCTTGTCAATCGTTTTTCGTAAAATTAAATAAAAAATAGCAGTTTTGAACTGCTATTCAATTACTTACGCTTGGTCGGGTTTGAACAGCCCCCATAAATTTCTCACTACCGACATTTTTGAGATGCAACGCTGAGCGCCATGTTGTCGCAAAACAGTGTTTGAGTCATCGCACCCTGAAATACCAACCACCATCCCGAGATAGCCGTTATTTCTCATTTTCCCCAAGAAACGAACTGAATTGTCTATTCCACCATTAACATTAGCGTCGAGAAGAACTGCGTCAAACGAGTGTTCGTCAAAAATGTTTTCCGCTGACTCAACCGTTTCCGCGTGGACAACCTTGATGCCAACTCTCATTAACGCTTCTTTGATCGCCTCGGAGATCGCTTGATCGTCATCCACCAAAAGTACTTTGCGCACCTTGTTCGTCATGAACACTGCTCCTTTCCTTCCCTTGAAAGAACAAACGTCGCCAAAAGCGACGAACATAATCATACAGCATAATTATAATTCTGTCAACCGTAACTTTATCCACATAAAAATCCGCTGTTTGAGAACAACGGATATGAATCTTAATTTGGCAATATTAAATGGTTTTAAACTAATCATTCACAAGGTAAAAGACGTAACCGCCTACCACTAAGAACATAAGAAACAAACTAATAACTTGAATGATTAACTTAGCTTTTAATTCTTCCTCGCTATCTTTGTCGGTTTCCATCACGGTAAGCGCGGTGCCGAATAAAATTGAGGCAAAAATAAGAAAAGCAACAACTCCCCAAAATACCTTAATTTTTATATCTTCTTCAGTGCTTTCGCGAATTTTCGAAACTTCCTCATTGCGAATCTCTCCGATTGCGCTTTCCAATGATAACCGCAAAATATTTTCCTTTATTTGCTGATTTTCTATCGCCAGTTGCTCGGTTTTATCTTTCATCTGCTGATTCTCATCAACAATTTGTTGAGTTTTTAATTTCATTTGCTGATTTTCTACAGCTGACTGCGCGTATTTGTTTTCCAAGTCGAGTTTACTTTGTTCTTCCTGTTGTTTCTGTTGTTTCTGTTTCTTCTGCTCTTCAACTTTTTTCATTATTTCATTCGTTACCGGCTCCAGTTTACCACCGCCCCAAGGGCAGTGTCCGGAAACAACAAAAAATCTTTCTTTGCCGTCAGTATCAAGACAATAATAGAATAAAGCACGCCCACTCTTCGGACTGATGAATCCTTTTACCACTTGATCTATCATTACTTCTGAATTTTGATCGGGTTTAAATTTTTTTTCAATTTCATACCGCTCAATTTGATCATCTGTACAACGGACAGTTTTCTTTCCAAGTTGATCAAAAAGCGACTGACTGTAAATCTTGATTCGTCCGGTCATCTGATCTTCAAGGCAGAACGCTCTCTCGCCGGTAAAAATATCCACCACATTATCACGCGTGATAAAATACATAATCAACGAATTGCTGACATATATCGTAGCGATCAAAGTGAATCCGATGAGTCGCTTCGATCCGTCGCGGCTCAAGAAAAAATAAAAAATCACATACCAAAAAATAAAACCGACAGCGAGCGCCAAAGCCCTGGTTAAATGAGGATTAAGACCAAATCCCAAAACCTGATCCAATGCATACGGATAAATCAATAAAAATCCAAAAAGCGGCGCGTATCTAACAAGACCGATAATCAAGAAAATGGCCAAACCGATAAAAAACAGACCCCACATCAATTTACTGAGCCTTTTCATTTTTGCCTCCTTTCGTTGGCAGTTTTCAAAGAACCATGTTCATTCTCAATTTATTAAAAACAAACATGGTTATTCAAAATTAGATTTGGGAGCGGATATTGTGATCCGCTCCCTTCAATCAAAGAACTAAATAATTACTTGGCAACGCCCTTGATTTTCTTCACCCACGGATGCTCCGAGGAAAGAAGCAAGGTGAGGAAACCAACGACCACGCTCACCACAACGACACCAACTCCCACTTTCTCTTTTCCTGAAAGCGGCACCACGTTTCCGCTCGCATCCTTTTGCGGCTGCCACCAGCCGGCGATGAGCGCCACCCCACTGCCAATCAAAGCGACAATCAGAATCAGCACTACGAGAATCAATATTTTTGCCAGCATCACGCACCTCCTTTGTTATTTTGGCTGGCGCCAATCCCAGAAACTACTTGTGCGCAAGAGTTTCGGGTGAACCCGTTACTGCTTACGCGCTTCTCAATCTGCCAACAAACTCTCTGGCTGATAAAACATCATACTTGTTTTTAAAACTACTGTCAACTTGAAAACTGTCGCGACTTGACACAACTTTCCTTATCCAAAATTCATCAAACTTCATTTCCAATGCGAACAAATAAGAACCGTGTTCGCAGAGCCATTCTGTTTCTTCGGCCGAAAAAACGTTTCGATCAATATTTTCGTTCAGCCAAGCGTGAAAAAGTTCATGAGTCAAAGTACAAATAAACAATGTCCTCGGTAAGCCGAACAAAGCTCTTACTCGATGTTCAATTGAAACCCTGACATTCAAATTGAAGCAGACATTCGTATTGCACGTGCCCAACATTGTCCGACTGCTATTGCCATTTTCTATCATAAGTCGAGGCAGATCAACAATCTCAAAAATTATTTTGCCGGAGGGATACCAACCGGATCTTTTCAATATCTTTTCCAATCCACTAACAAATTCTTGTTCAATCGCGAAAACAGCTTCCGCATAACAAACCGGACACGTAACCCTGTAATCAGCCAATCTCATCTCTTTGCCCACGGCCAATTGTTTCCCACAAGTAAAACATTTTACTTTTGGCTCATGGCAATTAAAGCAGAGCTGCCCGTGATCATCTTTGTAGTATTGACCGTTAATTGTTTGATCGCAAACATAACAGCATAGAATTGCCATTTCACCTCCTTGTAATGAACATTCGCTTCAATTTTTAATTGCGCTTAGTAGAATTACAATCACAACCAATAATTCGTAGCCACAATTAAATTCTGAAGTGAACGGGCAAGAAATTGATTCTTGCCCGACAGTTGAAATCATGGATCAACTTTGTCTTTTTTGTCCGGCGGCCCTTTATCATCATCATCTTTCCAGAGACCATCGACCAAATCACGCATTCTTGCCTTTGCTTCCCGCTTCAATCTTTTCATCCTAGTGGCTACTTCAGCTTCATCCTTTACCGGATCGCCGGTTTTAATCTCAAAAACTTCCTTCAACCCTTCGGTAACCGCTCTCTTCCCAAAATTAAAAACTAAATCAATACCTTCTTCAATAACCCTGAACACCTTATCTTCAACTTTCTTTTCATCTGCCATCGCGTCTTCCCTCCAGCAAACGAAGTTTGCGTTCAGTAGCCGGAGTCAACTGACCCCGACTTTTCAGCTCACGAATAAATGCTGACAAGTGTCCGGTTTCCTTCATGCAAATACCGATAAGCAGTTGCGCGACTTCATCGATATTTTGCATCGTCAAATATTTTCCGCCATTGTCTGCCGCGATTTGCTTGAAAAATTCCTGCGTTTTTTGCGCGCGCTCGCCAACCAAATCTCTTTCGTCAAAACAGTGCACGGAATAAATTTTAACTCCTTTTCTCTTCAATTTTTCCGCTTCATCGCGATAGTCGTATTCATGCGGACATTGCGAGATCGAGTCAATGACTCCGTGTGGCGGCATATCGCCAATCAGCACGACAACTTTGGTTGCTTTGTCGGCCCAATAAACTTCACCCGCCAAAAAATGCAAAACATCTTCAATCGCCGTTAGCCCGTCTCCGCCGCCGCTATTATCAATT
>JBBTXH010000048.1:0-1161 GCA_038062385.1 Patescibacteria group bacterium | reverse complement strand
GTAAATGATATCAAGATCGGACAAAAGGTCATAATCCCCGGAGGAAAAATGATTTATCCGGCTGTTATCAAACCGAAATATGCGCAGAACAATGTGCCAACAGTTTCTCCGATCAGCAAGTTGTTCTTGCCGCCGACTCAAGGCATTTTGAGTTCAGGAATGTTGTGGCCGACATCAGTCCGCGTCATTACACAATATTACAGTTGGCGTCACATGGGCCTTGATATTGCCGGACCGCTCGGAACGCCGCTATATGCTTCAGATGATGGAGAGGTTATTTTTGCCGGCTGGGCCACTGGTTATGGTTATAACATTGTCATTGATCATGGTAATGGTATGAAGACTCGTTACGCTCACAACCGTAAACTTTATGTTGAAAAAGGCGATTCTGTGGTTAAGGGACAAACCATTGCCGCCATGGGTTCGACCGGTTGGTCCACTGGTTCGCATATTCACTTTGAGGTTATTGTCAGCGGCGTGAAGAAAAATCCGCTCGCTTACGTGAAATAAAAAATAAACGTACGGACAAAACGTACGGACAGAACAGTGTTCTGTCCGTACGTTTTGTCCGTACGTTTTATAAATTACGTTGCCGGCCGATATTGCAAGGCCTCGGCGAGATGAGCAACGGTTAAATTTTCGACTTTATCCAAATCAGCGATTGTTCGGCTGATTTTTAAAATACGATGAAACGAACGCGCGGACAAATGCATTTGATTGACCGCTTGTTTCAAGAGATCGAGCGATGGCTCATCAAGACAGCAGAATTTTTTTATTTCCTGCGGCCGCATTTCCGCGTTGTATTTGATGTTCAGTTCGGCAAAGCGTTTCTGTTGGATTAAATGCGCCTGTTTGATGCGTTCGCGAATTACGCTTGATCGTTCGTTGTCAGACGCTTGTTGCAATTTTTCAAATTTAACGCGCGGCACGGTCACGTGCAGATCAATGCGATCAATGATCGGCCCGGAAATTTTTTTATTGTATTTTAATATTTGCCCGGCTGAACACACGCAATTTTTTTCCGGATCAGAATAATAGCCGCACGGGCAAGGGTTTTGGCTGGCGACCAAAGTGAAGCGAGCTGGGAAAGTTAATGTTCCTTGCGCGCGGGAAATGGAAATCAGGCCGTCTTCAAGAGGTTGCCGTAAATTTTCTATCACC
>JBBTXH010000047.1:0-8264 GCA_038062385.1 Patescibacteria group bacterium | reverse complement strand
TGACCATTTTATCAATTTTTTCAAGTAATTTCAAGTTCAGCTTCAATTTTTTCTTGCCGACAATCTTCGCCACGCCATGATAATTACCCACGGCCGGCGCAAAGGTGTCAATCTTCGTCAAAGTCACAAAGCGCTTGGCTTCGAGCGGATCAGTAAAAAACTCATTAGCCTCGTTAACCTTGATCCAATCTTCCGCGCCGGCCAGTTGGCCAAGCTCGGCTTGCACCCAAACTTTGCGAGCATGAGCATAGCGAACAACTCTTTTAACTTGTTTAATATTTTCATCAAACGGTTTATCCGACGCATCAATCATGACTGAAGAATAACCAAGATTAATCGCTTTTTTTATCAAATCAAAATCATGTCCATGATCAAGATGCAAGGCCACCGGAACCTTGGCCTCTTTGGCCGCGGCTTTAACAAGAGCGACCAATTCTTCGAGGCCGGCGTATTTAATCGCGCCTTCGGTCGTCTGGATGATCGCCGGCGATTTCATTTTTTCAGCAGCTGAAATCACGGCCAGCACGATTTCCAAATTGTTTACATTGAACGCGCCAACCGCGTATTTTCCCGCTTCCGCTTTTTTTATAATTTCTTTAATGTGAACGAGCATATTTTTTATTACAGATGTACAGATCACAAGTACAGATAATACAGATTAACGAACAAACAAAAGCAATTTTGTGTTCTGTACAATCTGTATGTTTATCTGTACATCTGTACCTTCTTTTTTAATTTTCCGCCTGAATGGCTATATTGTAAAATTCTTCAACGTCCAAGCTGGCGGTTCCAACGAAAATTCCCTGCAAAAAATCTAGCGCCCAATAATCTTTGGCAATAATACTGTTAACACTGCCGCCATAAACAAAACGCACTTTGGCTTCGTAAAATTTTTCCGAATATAAACTGCTGATCGTTCTTTTGATTGTCTTGTAAGGTAATATCAATTCGGCCGCGGAAAAATATTTTCCCGTGCCGATCGCCCAAACCGGCTCATAGGCCACTATTAATTCATTTTCCGGTAAACCATTGACCTTTTGAAGAGCAGTGTGCAATTGCCTGACCAAAACCGCATCAGTTGAACTGGCGCTTTTTTCTTCCAGCGTCTCGCCGATACACAGGATCGGCGTTAAACCGGCATTCAAACTTTGATTGATTTTTTTATTGATCATCTCGTCAGTTTCATTCAATTCTCTCCGCCTGTCCGCGTGCCCGACAATGGCAAAACTGCAACCTTGATTCTTCAGCATTGCCGCTGAAACCTCGCCGGTGCATGATCCGCCGACGCACGGCGCGACATTTTGACCGGCTAACTTTATTTTTGATTTGGCGAGAATCGCTCGCACATCTTTCAAATAAACAAAACTCGGGGCCACCGCCACTTCAACACTGGAAATTTTTTTGAAACGCTTTTGCAGTTGAAAAACCAACTCCAAACATTGTTCTTCGTTCAAATTCATTTTCCAATTACCGATCAATATTTTTTTCATAGTTTAACTGCTTTCAAAAATTTTGATTCGGATTTAAAAGGTCCGATAATCGCCAAATTGAATTTATTCTTTTTAAAAACGTTATTGGCAATACGTTTAATGTCTTTAACGGTAACCTCGTCATACTTTTCCATCTTTTGCTCAGGTGTCATCACCTCGCCCAAAAGCACTTCCTGTTTAGCGAAATATTCAGCCAAGTTTGAGGAGTCTTCAAGATTCAAAACTATCTTTCCACGCATGAATTCTTTAGCGTCTTTCAATTCCTTCTCGGTCACCCCTTTATTCTTCACGCTTTTCAGTTCCTTCAAAATTATTTTCAGCGCTTCTTCTGTCCGGTTGTTGTCCAAACCAGATTGAATAATAATATTACCACAGTCCTGATAAAAATTCGGGTAACAACGAATAAAATACGCCAGTCCGTTTTTTTCTCTGACTGAAGTGAACAAACGCGAACTCATATTGCCGCCAAGAATAATGCTGAGCAAGTGCAGTCCGTAAGCGTCCGGATCATTATAACCGAAACACGGAAAACCAAGAGCCAGTTGCGCTTGCTTGGTTTCTTTGAAATTTAATTCCACTCGAGGCGCTTTTTGATTTGTTTTGAATTTGACAAACCTGCCGCCATGGTTTCTGTCGCAATGATGACTGCTTTGAATAAAATGTTTTTCAATAAGTTCAGTCACTTGACCGTCGATTTTTCCGGCAACCGCGATCACCAAATTATCAAGGCAATAATGTTTTTCCTTAAAGTCGATTATTTGTTTGCGTGAAATCTTTTCAATCACTTCAATCGGTCCGCTGATATCGCGTGCAAGCGCGTTGCCTCTGTGAATCAGCTGTTCGAGCAAAGTTTCAATATACATCACCGGATTGTCTTCATACATTTTTATTTCTTCAATCACCACGCCGCGTTCGCGATCTATTTCTCTGGCATCAAACTTGGAATTCAAAATCATGTCCGACAAAATATCAATACCCAGTTCGCAATTCTCGTGATTAATTTTCACATAATAACCGGTATAATCCTTGGACGTCATAGCATTGAATTCCGCGCCTACGCTGTCCAGTTCCTTTGAAATATGCAATGAAGTTGGACGAAGTTTTGTTCCTTTGAAAAGCAAATGCTCAATAAAATGAGAAACACCGTTAACGTCTTTTGATTCATAACGCGAGCCCACGCCAAATAAAAAAAGCACAGTTACGGCTTTAGTGTCTTTGTATGGAATCAGCAGAAGGCGCGCGCCATTCGGAAAAGTTAATTTCTTATACATAATTCATTGACTTTTTAGTAGTAAAATGTCTTCACAATACTTACTAACATTCTATATTAAAATTGGAATAAAAGCAAAAAAAAAGGAGGGCGCATGGTTTTTGCGCCCTCTTGCTGGCCACCGTTGAACAGCAGGAAGAATGTGGCCTCTTCTCCTGCAATTGCGGCAACGGGTGGGAATTGAACCCCCACTCCCCCTGTTCAGGGTACGGAAGCGGTTTCCGCTTCAACCATCCGCCAAAGGCGGTAGGCTCTGGCGCCAGTGCCAGCGTTGCCATTGTATTAAAGGGCACGTACGAACTTAGTATAATAGCATATAATTATTATTTTGTCAATAGCAATATATATTTCAGCTAAAATTAAACAAATAAAACCGCGAGACGCAGGTAGGAGTAGAACAGTGTTCTACCCCTACCTGTATCTCGCGCTTTTGAACTATTTTTTTACTCAAACAATTCCGCTTTTTGCTTTTTTATTTCAGTTTTCTTCCATGATAAATGACCTAACGCTGTTTTGAATAAACCGGAAACGCGATTGAAGGCTTGATTAGTAATCTCATCGTACTTTTTCGGCGCGCCTTTGGCTTGCTTTTTCATTTCATTTTCCTGCAACAAAATTTTCTTTTCTAAATCAATCTGTCCTTCTTTGATTTCTTCAAGCCCTTTGGTTTTGGCTTTCGCCAACAATTCTTGAGCTTTTGTTATCGCCACTTCGTGCTTACTCGTCAGATCATCAGCGTAATTATTAATACCTTCTTCACTTAATTTTTTCATTTCCGCTAAACGTTCTTCGGCCACGCCCAACAAAAAATCTCCTTTGCTCTCTTTGCCGACCGTGAACAAAAACTGAACTTCCTCGCTGAAAATATCCGCCCAGTACCAAAAAGAATCAGGCAAAACGCCGGGTTCAATCACCGCGGCCTTTTCTTCCAAAAAAATTTTTGATTTTGAATCGCTAGCTTCTGATTGCGCTTGAATCACATTAACCGAGACAACCAAGGAAAGCATCGCTGCCAACACAACCATTAAAAAATTTGATTTTGGCTTCATAATTATTTTAATTTTATAACTTTCCCTTCTTCATCAAGTTCAATGAAATGTTCCGCCCTGCCATCTCGATACGCCGGACACTCGTTTTCAAGCAACTCATCCACCGCTTCACGCGGATCATGAGCTATATCCAAAACCCAATCACCATCAAGCTCATCGCTGAGGCACGGACCGTTCGTCAAATCAAGCCCTTGTTCAACTTTCCGAGCGTAAATTTCTTTTGCTCTGGCAACTAGCTCTGTCTCGTAATCAGAGTATTTCGGATTATCGATGTTTGCGGTTTTCACTCCGGTAGCGATCATTATTCCGGAAAAAATTGTCATGCCGGTAAAAACCACCGCCACCACGATCTTGCCGCACGTGCGTTCTTCAATTTCGAGCGACATAACATTTTAAGCACAAAATACTAAGCACAAAACTCTCCGCCAAAGGCGGATCCGCCGCTGGCGGAAAATAAAATTCAAAATTTCAAATATTATTTCAAACTAATCAGTAAATCATGTAGCAATCAGTACATCAGTATTATCCAGGAGAAGCCGAATCAACTTAATTTACAGACAACAACTGATCAACGATCGCTTGACCGAACATGGAGGCGACCACCGGACCATTGGCTGTGATAATATTTCCATCACGCTCCACATCAGCTTCAGTATTAATCGCTCCGGCCTCTGTCAAAAAATTTTGTCCCGAAGGATGAATAGTCGCTTTCTTGCCTTGCAATAATCCGGCGCGCGCCAAAATCGCAGGCGCAATGCAAATCGCGGCCACGATTTTTCCACTTTGATGGAATTTCAAAATCAATTCATGCACGTCCGCGTCATCAATTAAATCATAAGCGCCCGGTCCGCCAATCAAAATAATCGCGTTGAATCTGGCCGGTTCAATTTCCGAAAAACTCAAATTAGGCTGAATAGTCACGCCCAGTTTACCTACAGCCAATTCATTGCTTGGCGCAGCCACCCGCACATCAATATTGTTTTGCTCCAGAACGCTTTTCGTATCAAAAAGTTCTTCATCGCGAAAATCTTTCTGGGCGATCAACATGACTACTTTTATCGGTTTTAATAACATTTTATAAAATTATTCTAATTATCCTACATCCTACCGCCCTACTTTTCCTACCGCCCTACCTTTCCTACCTCCCTCCTTTTCAACAACCAACATTATACCTCATTTCTCTCATTCATGGAATATCTGTCGCGCAGTTAACCAGAGAGAATCATCCTGCTTCACGTCCTTCAGCCAAAGCCACCACTCCGCTCCCCAAAGATAAACAGAACTGAATCCTGTTCGCTTGGCATAATCAACATGATTCATAAGCCGTCCAGCGTCCATTGATTTACGTTGTTCTTCGAGTGTAGTATTCAAAAGACCGTTCGGCGCCCAAGGTTCAGCCTGCAACTCGGAAACAATCGCATTTTCAAGAGGCAATCCAACCATCGCCGCTTTTAATGTATAAAAAGCCGGCGGTAAATGATAATAAAAATATCCCAGCCATTTATTGTAAGTCACGCGATACATAGTGGAGCCGAACAAGTCGCCAAGATTCGCAGACACAATCCACAAACTAAGTTCTCCGCTATCAGTAATCATGATCGGCCGATCATCCAAGGTTTTCACGAGCGCAACTTCTTTTCTCAGCAATTCCAAATCACTTTTCGGGCAAACGCCGAAAACATTGAGGAGCGGTTCATTTTCCACTTGCCAGATTTTTATGTTCTCATATTTTTTATAACGTTCAATCACGGTTTGTATCATGCTTAACTGACGTTTAACAACCAAATCATCAGGCAAATTCTTCAGCCAACTTGGATCATGGCACTCCGGCCAGTGTGGCGTGCGCCGACCAAGGGTCAAAACAACGTCCACGTTTCTCTTGACCGCTTCTTTCACCTGCCAATCAAGGTCGCTAAACGTCCAGACCTCTTTTTCTTTTTCCAGTTCGTTCCACGGAGCGGCCAAACGAATATTTTTTATTTTTAAATCGTCCAAAATCGTTAAATACGTTTTCCGCCAATCCAAACCAAGATATTCAGCGTAACTTTTTGAAAAATTTACGCCCAGCTTAAAATCAGAACGGCCAAAATCATAAAAATACAAAATTGTTCCCGCGCCAATTATCGTGACAAATAAAATCAAAAGAACAATCAGATATTCAATAATTTTCTTTTTTATTTTTCCCATGTTGTTTTTATTTTAATATTAAATGCAAGAATTGGTAGCGTTGTTTACAGTTTGATTCATGGATTCAATGAACCTCCCGATAAATTAGTTTATCGCGATGCTCCGCAGGGTTACTTTTTGACGCCCTGAACCAGACGCTACGCGTCGGTTCAGGGTAAACCAAAAGAGTTCGCCTTTACCGTGAACCCGACGAAGGAGTGGTTTACGGCCGGACCCCGTGGAATGCAATGTAATCACCATAAATCAGTTAAGAGTATTAAATGTTAAAAATGTATACAACGCTCTCATTTCTAATATATTAGAACACCAAAAACGCCAACCCCGCCATAATGACAACAATGGCGATTCCTTCTTGAACAAATTCTCTCGCAGTAAACTGTTCGCGAAAAAATTGTGGTAACTTCTTCGTGCAAATAAAAATCAAGGTTAACAAAATCGCGTATTGTAGACCGGCCAAAGCATTGACGATCGTGGCGCTGGCTAGAGAAATCGCATAGTTCATGCCAATAAAATATAGCGCTGCCAAAACTTTGTTTATTGCCAGAATAACCATACCTGACCTTGATTTTTCTTTTTGTTTCTCGGATTTTGCGAACAAAGATTTCCTTACCGGCGCTGACAAAAGCAGTGGTAAGGCCGCGGCAAACGATCCAATACGCGCCCAAACAAATCCGGTGCTGAACGTTGTTTCCAGAAATACGGCTCGAGACATCACATAAGACAAAGCGAAAAATACGCCGCTGAAAATCGCCCAGAGCATACCGATGTGCCAGCCATTATGTTTTTTACTTTTCTCAAAAGAAATAAGGAGCGATCCGATCACCAATAAAAGCACTGCTATCTGCTGATAAAAGGTTAAACGCTCGCCGAGCCAAAAATATGAAATTACAAAAGAAGCAATTGCCACCACTCCGCCGACGAGAGGCGCGATGTGCGAGGCTTCACCGGTTTTAAGGCCGACGTAAAGGAATTGGAGTGCAATCGTGAAAGCAATGCCCGAACCAAGCGATAGAAGTAATAATGGCCAGCCGGGGAATAAAACAAAATCCCAAAAAACAAAAACCACGCCAAGCAAATTCGCCACCGCTGTCCAAAACGTTAAAACCGCCGGCCGGGGAAACTTTTTAGTCAGCAAAAATTTATCCAGCAGTTGCGCGCCGGCATTGGCGAATTGTGAACAGATTACGATCCAAAGCCAAGGCATATTTAATGAGATCATTGAGAAAATTGGGGGAATTAGGATTGTTGGGATATCGTTATAATAATGAAACCATTTAAGCAAATCTAAAACTTCTCAAATTCCCAAACATCTCAACAATCATTATTGTGAAATATCTCTCAAAACCACGCAACTCTTTGTAATATCATAACCATTGAAATTAACCGTCTCATCAAGCTTGACGCGTTGAGTGTTCTGATATTTCTTTTTCAAATATTCTTCAATGGACGGGCGATTAGTTAACGCGTGATGGTTATACAGCGGACAAATCAGTAAATCAATCCCCTTCTCGCGGCAAATCGGCAGTAAATACTTTTCAATAAATTCTTCAGTGAAGTTTTCCGCGCTAAGCTGTTCAATAACATTCTGGCTTGGATTTAGTCCGCGAACAATCATCGCCTTTTTACCATCAACCGTAGTTTCAATCAGCAGGGTGGCGCCGGCCAAACGGCGATGCTTCCGGTCTTCAGGATTGGAAACAAACGCCACGGCCGTCATAGCCGGATTTTTCTCCATGATATTTTCAAGCGCATTCCAACAAGCATTGGCATAGTAACCACTGAATTCTCCGAGCATTTCTCTGGTTGGCACACAAAGCAATTCGCGCTTCTTGCCGCTGAGCATCTCATCAAGACGGCTGATTTCTTTTTTTAATTCGCTGACATTGAATATTTTTGACAGTTTTTTATTATGGCTGGCCGGTAAATCAAGCGTCGGCCAAACATGCTGTTTTAGAATATTATTCACAAACTCAACCATTTTTTCCAAATCGCTTTTCCCCGGTTTGTCTTTTGAACTGGTTTTCATAAATTCACTGAAATAGTCTTCGTGATCAACACGTGCCCGCGCGAAAACAATCTCGCGAATAATCGTCGTGGTAATATTATTGTCGCTCTTTCTGTCATTGATTGTTTCAAAATCAAGCAACGTCCGTAACAATTCTTCCGAAGTTTTCGCCGTTTCGACCGCGTTTCCCAACCGCTTAATTATGTCTATTTGCCGGCTCAAACCATCTTGCCGAAAATTAGTTTTCTCATCAGTTTCTTTTT
>JBBTXH010000046.1:0-3998 GCA_038062385.1 Patescibacteria group bacterium | reverse complement strand
GGAAGTATTAATTGGCTTTTAGGCAATTATCAAGCTGCTCTTGACTGTTTACCGTTTTTCTATTGGGTTCGTGGCTATAGGCAGGCTTACTTCAGCAGGAATAATCCAAGGCGTCGCGATAAGGACTTCGGTTTTCGCTCCGCGGTGAGAGTGGGACGCCGAAGTTCTGAAACGTAGGTGATGAGTTTTTAAGAAACAGTTCTATGGAAAAAAATAAAACAATAACAAAACCGATTGACGCGGTGATTGCGGTGACATACCGTTGCAATTCTCGTTGCATCATGTGCAACATTTGGCAGATCAAAGATTTTCCGGAGATTGCTCCTGAGGTTTATTTTAAATTACCGAAAACATTGAAAGATATAAATATCAGTGGTGGTGAACCGTTTTTGCGGGCTGATTTGCCGGAAATTATTCGAGTGATTCATCAGGCCTGTCCGAAAGCGAATATTAATATTTCCACCAACGGTTTTTTGGTTGATACGATCAAACGCGTCCTGCCGGAAATCAAACGGGTTTTCCCGAAGATCAGCGTTTCGGTTTCAGTTGACGGCATTGGTCAGATGCATGAAGCTGTGCGCCGAGTTCCGAACGCTTGGGGAAAAGTTTTGGAAATAATCAGATTTTGCCGCGATGAATTGCAGATTAAACATATCAAACTGGCTTATACTTTGAACAGTTTGAATTATCATCACCTGAAAAAAGCGTATGACTGGAGCAAGCGGTTGAATGTTGAGTTCACTATGGCCATCGTGCATTCATCGGATATTTTTTTCAGTAAAAAGAACGTGATTGATATTGAACAAAAACATTTGGACGAAGAATTTGATCACGTGGTGAAAGGTTTATTAAAATCAATGAATCCAAAAGATTGGGCGAGGGCGTATTTTGTTAATGGTCTGAAAAAAGTCGCTCATGGTGAACAGCGGCCGCTGGAGTCGTTTGCCGGCGAAGATTTTTTCTATTTAGATCCGAAAGGCGATGTTTATCCGTCGGTGATTGATAATGTGATTATGGGTAATATTAATGATTTTGAAAAATTTGAGAATCTTTGGATGTCGGAACAAGCGGCCAAAGCGAGAAACGATGTACATGGTTTTGAAAATAATTATTGGATGGTTTGTACGGCGCGGACAGCCATCAAGAGGAATCCACTCAAAGTTGCTAATTGGATTTTCAGGAACAAGTTGTCGTTTACTAGGTTAAAGCAATAAAGCAAAGAAGAATGGAGACTATTACCCCTGACTTCAGTCAGGGAGTGCGGGTGCTTTCCTGACTGTTGTCAGAAAAACCCTAAGGCTGTTCACACCCCCACTGAAGTGGGGGGTAAGTTCAAACGCGCTCAATCTCTCAATCCGCTAATTCGCCTATTAGTCTATATTATTTGAATTCACTAGTATGAAACTATCTTCGCGTTTTTTTCACTGGTCAATGATCAGCCAGCCGATGAAGAACTTGGTGGTGTTTTATGTTGCCTTGGCGGTTTTAAATTTAATTGGCATTGGTTTTATCAATGCAAAATACATTTTGTTGTCTGATATTGTTTTAATTGCTTTAACCGTATTCTATTATTATCCGGAAATCGGATTGTATTTGATGATTTTTTTATATCCGTTTTCCGGTTGGCAATTGACTTTCGATTCAATCAATCTGCCGTATTCTGATTTGGCCGCGCTAATGTTGTTTGTGTCCGTGGCGCTCAAAATAACCGTGCAAGTTATTGTCGGAAAAGAAACGTTTAAAAATATTTTCAAAGAAAATTTTCCCAGCGCTTTATTCGCGGGATTATTTTTTCTGGCCGGATTTTTATCGCTCATAAATGTTGATTTTCGAATGAGTTCAATCAAGTATTTACTGCGGCCGATGATTTTCTTTTATCTGATGTTTGTTGTTCTGCCGCATTATTTGATCAAAGATAAGGTTATTTTTAAGCGAGCGCTATATTCTTTTTTGGCAGCCGGGTTGGTTGTTGCCGGTCTCGGCCTGCTTTCGGTTGTTCTTCCGCAAGGCGCGAACGTGAATTTGCATCGTGCCGTGCCTTATGCCATTGCCGGTTTTAATTTGGTGGCAGGCAATCAGAATGCGATTGCGGAAATTTTAATTGTTGTTTTACCAATCACCATGTTGCTGTTTTTATTGACGGAAAAAATAAAGGAACGCGGCTGGTATGTTCTCATCGGAATATTGTTCTGCTTTGTTACTTTGATGACCTTTTCCCGCGCCGGTTGGTTGGCGCTCATGGTGGAGCTGTTGGTTTTATATTTTATTCAGCGTCGACATTTGGTGAATAGATATGTGCTGGCCGCGATTATCTTTGTGGTGATTTTAGTTCTCGCGATTTTTTACTTCACGGTTTGGCAGAATATTGATTGGATCAGAACCTCAAACGCCAATCGGCTTTTGTTAACGCATATTTCGTTAAACGCTTTTTGGGAGCATCCTTTTATCGGTCATGGACTTAATACGTTTCAGGATATTATTGGGCGTACGTTTGTTTACACCGTGGAATTCGGCGAGCCGCTAGAATCGCACGGCTTTGTGCAAAAGCTGATGACTGAAACCGGCAGTTTCGGGCTGATTACGTTTTTAATTTTACTGGGTAGTGTGGCGCAGAGGCAGTGGCAAGGATTTCTAGCGACAAAGGGCACGACCGCCAAAGCGATTGTTTCCTGTCTGATTATTTTGTTTTGCGGTTTGGTGACTTTTGAATTTTTTTCCACTTCTTATTTTTTAGCAATCATGTGGCTGCCGCTTGGCGTGGCTTTGGCCGGTGTAAAATTATATGCAAAATAAATTTTTCCAACAATTTTTGTCGAGCGGTTTTGGCGAGTTGAATCGTGGAGTAAAGAAACATTCAATGGAGCTTTATCGCCACAACTACAAAAAGTTTCTTCCGAAAAACAAAGAAGTCAAAATTTTGGAGATCGGTTGCGGTCAGGGTTATTTTTTAGATTTTTTGGGAGAACAAGGTTATCAGAATATATTAGGAGTTGATTTATCGGCTGAAGCCGTTGAGTTTTGTTTGGAGCGCGGCTTGAGCAAGGTTAAGTTGATTAGTAATTTGCAGGAATTTTTATCTTCAAGCGCGATGTATGATTTTGTTGTATTGAATGATGTGATCGAACATTTTCCGAAACAAGACGTTTTGGAAAATTTGGAAAAGATTCGTGAGAAAATGAATATGGGCGGTGTGATTATCATCAAAACCGGAAACATGGCCTCGCTCGCCGGATTGAAAATAAGGTACAATGATTTTACGCATGAGTCGGGCTTCACGGAATACAGTTTAAGTCAAGTCTTGAAAGTCAGCGGGTTTTCAGATATAATGATTTATCCGTTTGTTTTTCCGAAAAATCGAATTACCAGAATAATCAGATCAGGTCTTCAATCGATCTTACATTTTTTCTGGAAAACAATTTTCTTTTTTGAATTTACTTTGCCGCCGCGCTTGGTTCATGAACTGATTTTCAGCGTGGCTAAAAGAAATTAGTATGATCAAAGTTTGTCATGTCATCGGCCGCTTGGCTTATGGAGGAGCAGAACGATTACTGCTCGATATTTGTCGTAAAATCGACAAGGATAAATTTCAATTATCCATTATCGTCTTGAAGCGAGACAATCCGCTAATCGAACAGTTTGAAGATGCTGGGGTTGAAGTTAAGTGCATTGAAAAGAAAGGCAAACTCGATCTCTCCTTGACGCGCAGACTGGCTGAATATTTTAAGAAAACAAAACCGGACATTATTCATACTCATCTTTTTTTGGCTGATTATTGGGCCGGGCGCGCAGCTCGGTCAGCCGGCGTTAAACGGATTGTCAGCACGAAGCATGATATTTTGAGCGAAGATTTAATCAGGGATTACTTGGGCAGAAAAGCGAGACGCAAATGCGATAAGGTTGTGGCGATTTCAAAGGCCACGCGGGAGTATTTGGTTGAAACAGAAAAAATTTCGTGCGATCAAATAGAAGTGATTTATAATGGCATTGATATAAATAAA
>JBBTXH010000045.1:0-12568 GCA_038062385.1 Patescibacteria group bacterium | reverse complement strand
TGTCCATGCCGCAGGCCGTGGCCTTGGCTTGGGAAGTTTTTAAGTCGGAATTGGTTGATAATGATAAACGAGCCACGTTGATTGAATTTGACAAGGTGTTTGGTTTGAATTTGACGGAGTTGAAAGAAGAGGTTGACGTCGCACCAGAAGAAATTAAAGAGTTGTTGAAAGAACGAGATGATGCGCGAGCAAATAAAAAATGGAAAAAAGCGGATGAGCTCCGAGATGAAATTGAAGCAGCGGGTTGGTTGGTGGAGGATGAAACGAGCGGTTCTATGTTGAAAAGGATTGAATAATTAGGGAAAGTAGGGCGGTAGGACGGTAGGGCGGTAGGATGTAGGGCGGTAGGATGGTAGGATGTCGGCGATTTTAAAGTTAAACCATGAATAATCTTTGCCAACAAATTAAATCCGATGATTTTATGGGCAATTTTTGGACAAAGACAAAACAACCGATTTTGGCTCTGGCGCCCATGGCTGGCGTGACTGACGCGGCGTTTCGTCGTGTTTGCCGGGAGAACGGGGCTGATGTTGTTTATACGGAAATGACGTCTATCGACGCCCTTTTTTATAATTCAAAGAAAACTTTGGCCATGTTAAAATTTGAAAAAAAAGAACAGCCGGTTGTTTTGCAGTTGTTCGGCAAGCGGCCGGAGTTGGCGGTCAAAGCAACAAAAACAGTTGAAGAGGCGGGTTTTTCAGGCATTGACATAAATTTCGGCTGTCCGGCGAAAAAAGTGGTGGCGCATGAAGGTGGAATCACATTGCTCAAAAATTTAAATCTGTGTCATGAGTTGGTTCAGGCGGTTTGCGAGTCAACGAAACTGCCGGTTTCTGTTAAAACCAGGATTTCCATCGGCAAGGGAAAAGAAAAAGTTACGGTTTTTGATTTTATTGAAAAAATAAAAGATTTACCGGTGGCAACGCTGATGTTGCACGGCAGAACGTATGAACAAATGTTTTCCGGCGAGGTGGATTATGAAGCTATGCGCCAGGCGAAATTAAAATTTAATGGATTGGTCATTGGCAATGGCGGACTGAATACGCCGGAAGACGCGAAAAAAATGCTGGAGTTAACCGGCGTTGACGGAGTTGCTTTTGCACGCGGAGTTTACGGTCGGCCGTGGATATTTTCCCAAACGAAAAAGTTTTTGACCACCGGCCATTATTCATTTCCAAAATTAGAAAAAATAAAAACCATCGCTTTACAGCACGCTGGTTACGCCTATCTCATGAATGGCGAACACGGCCTCGTTGAGCTCCGAAAACATCTGTGTTGGTATTTCCGCGGGTTTCCTGCGGCCGGTAAATGGCGCCAAAAATTGGTCTTGGTAAAAACAGTTTCTGAGTTGAAAAATATTTTTGATGGAATGAAAAGCTAGGGTTGCTAAATTTACAAAAATCTGCTATGCTTGAGCAGTGAGTAACTGACTTGCTCTTTAGGGTATTAAAAAGTAAAATAATTTAAATTAAACTTCAATTTTATATGGTGATTCAAAAATTACCAACCAGCCCGGAACTGCCAAAAACCGATCAAACTGCTGAACAAATTCCGATTGAAAACGGTTTAACACCGGAATCAGCGGCTGAGAGCTCGACGGAGCAAGCGCCGGAACAAGTTGGCGTTCAAAGCGAGACAACGCCGTCCAATGCTCCGGTAGCAGCCGTTCAACAAACCGCGACAGAGACGCTTTCGCAGATTGAAAAAAGCGAAGATCTGGTTCAGATTGAAAGTATTCTTTCAGAAGGATTGGAAGATTTGTATACTGAGTTGCCTGACAAACGCAAAGAAGAATTTAAACAAAAAGGCGAGGAAACCGCGCGTTCAGTTGAAAAAATTCTTATGGCCGCCAAGTTTCACGCGCAAAAAGTTGTTAACTTGATCGTCTCTTGGCTCAAAATGATTCCCGGGGTGAACAAGTTTTTTTTGGAACAGGATTCGAAGATAAAAACTGACAAGTTGATTGAGTATCGGAAGGAGAAGGGACTATAAAGAAGCACAAAGCACGAAGCACAAAATCCAAATAAAGCATAAACAATTAAAATAAAAAATTAAAACCAGTTGGGAATGTAAATAGTTTTGAATTTTGGAATTTGAGCTTTAAATTTTATTTGAGTTTTGTGCTTAGAATTTTGTGCTTGCCACTGTATGTTTATAAGAAAGATCGGCATTGATCTCGGAACAACTTATACTTTAGTGCATTTGCCGAAAAAAGGCATTGTCATCAACGAACCATCGGTGGTGGCGATTTCAGTTACAGACAGAAAAATTTTGGCAGTGGGCGACGAGGCCAAGGAAATGATCGGACGCACGCCGGATAATATTGTCGCTTGCAGGCCGCTCAAAGACGGTGTGATCGCTGATTACAAAACAACTGAAGCCATGCTTCGATATTTTATCAATAAGGCGCTTGGCGGAATTAAACTGTTCAGGCCGGAAGTCATGGTGGCAGTTCCGGCCGGCATTACTTCAACTGAAAGACGCGCGGTGATTGACGCCACGATCGCGGCCGGCGCGAGAGCTGCTTATATTATCAAAGAACCGATTGCCGCGGCCATTGGCGCGAACATTCCGATCGGCAGCGCTTCCGGACACATGATTATTGATATTGGTGGCGGCACTTCTGAAATCGCAGTCATTTCTCTCGGCGGCATTGTTGCTTCCGCCTCTGTGCGCATTGGCGGCAATCGTTTTGATGCTTCCATTTCAGAATATATTCGACGTCGTTACAATCTGGCGATCGGCGAACGCACGGCCGAGGACGTGAAAATTGAAATCGGCTCGGCTCTTTATTCAGAAGGACCGGCGGTGATTGACATTCGCGGACGCGATATGATCAGCGGTTTGCCGAAAACCGTGAGCATCAGTTCAAATGACATTACTGAAGCTTTGCAAAAAGATTTAATGGGCATCGTGGACGCGGTTAAAGAAGTTTTGCACAAAACCCCGCCGGAATTATCGGCCGACATTATTGATAAAGGAATTATCATGTCCGGCGGTAGCAGTTTGCTTCGCGATATTGATCAACTGATTTCGCGCGCAGTCGGCGTGCCGGTTTATGTGGCGGATGATGCTTTACTTTGCGTTGCCAAAGGCACGGGCATTGCGCTTGATAATCTCGAATTGTACAAACGGTCGGTTTTAGCCACGAAATAAATATGTTCATCGGCATAGACGCTTCCCGCGCGAATAAAAAAAATCGAACCGGAGTGGAGTGGTATTCTTATCATTTAATTGAACAATTCAAAAAAATAGATGAGGAGAACCGCTATTTTTTATATACGAACAAACCGCTTGAAGGAGCGCTCTCTATTTGCCCACCCAACTTTGAAGAAAAAGTTTTACGTTGGCCGATTCCGCGTTCATGGACTATCGGAAGATTGTCTTGGGAAATGAAATTCGGCCGTGAAATCCCCGATGTTTTGTTTGTGCCCGCGCACACTTTACCTTTGTTGAATCCGAAGAAAGCAGTGGTTACGATTCATGATCTTGGTTTCGAACATTTTTCCGAAGCGTATCATTGGGCCGACAAATTGTATCATAAACTGATTATTCAAATCATTAAACGGAGCGCCACGAAAATTATCGCTGTTTCTGAATTTACCAAGCAGGATTTAATAAAAACGTATAAAATTCCACCGGAAAAGATTTCCGTGGTGATGAATGGTTATGATGAAAATCAATATAAATTGTTGCCGGACAATGGAAATTTATTGAAAGAAAAATATAAGATAGATTTTCCATATATTTTATTTGTCGGTCGGTTGGAATTAAAGAAGAATATTCCGCGATTGGTCGAAGCGTTTGGATTATTCAAACGTCAACATCCGGAAGCAAAGCAAAAGTTGGTTTTAGTTGGCGTGAAGGGATTGACATTTCCGTTGGTTGAAGAACAAATTGCAAAATATAATTTGGCTGATGAAATTGTTTTTCCCGGTTGGGTGAGCGATGAAGATTTGCCGACTTTTTACAACAACGCGGATTTGTTCGCGTTCCCATCATTATTTGAAGGTTTTGGTATTCCAGTGCTTGAAGCCATGGCTTGCGGCTGTCCGGTCGTTTGTTCCAATACCACCAGTTTGCCGGAAGTGGCCGGTGACGCGGCGCTTATGTTCAATCCGGAAAACACTGAAGAAATAGTCGGATGCTTGGAACAAGTTTTGTTAAATTCGGAATTATCCGCTTCGCTTCGCGAAAAAGGATTGGAACGCGCCAAGCAATTCTCGTGGAGAAAATGCGCGGAAGAGACATTAAGAAAATTAGAGGATTAGGAAGATTGGGAGGATTGGGAGGATGAGGAGGATGAGGAAAATTAGGACGTTTAGGATTATTAGGAAGTTTAGGATATTATAGACGGTTTACGTCAGGACAACCTTAATTATCATACTAATCCTACGAATCCTGCTAATCATACTAATCTTAACCTTTTTGACTTAGACTTTGTATCCTGATAAAATATAGTTATGAACAGCGCTTTAGAATTCAATTGGCCGATCGTGGGGCATGATAGTATCAAGAAGTTTTTGCAGACAAGCGCCATCAATATGGGATTGTCCCATGCTTATTTGTTTTATGGACCGTCCAAAGTTGGTAAGACTTTGACCGCGCGTTTGTTCGCCAAGACAGTGCTGTGTGATAATTACAAAAAATTTTCGCTGGTTGAAAAAATTGATCACAATTTGAGCGTGCCTTGCGGAGTTTGCCCGGTATGTTCGCTATTTGAGAAGGGGATTCACGCGGATTTTCACGTGGTGGATAGAGAGGAAAACGAAAAAACCGGGAAAATGAAAACAGCCATCAGCGTTTTGCAGATTCGCGAATTAACGGAGAAGATCAGTAAACGCTCATTTCAAAATTCTTATAAAATCATCATTATTCCCGAGGCGCACCTGTTGAATCAGGAGGCGGCCAATTGTCTTTTGAAAACATTGGAAGAGCCGAGCCCAAGGACAATCATTATTTTAATTTCACCGAGCAAGGAATTGCTTTTACCCACGATTTTGTCGCGCTGTCAGCAATTAAAGTTTTTAGCCGTGCGTCGTGAAGAAATATACGATTATCTTTTGGAGCAAGGCGCGAATCACAGCGAAGCGCTCGAATTCGCCGGAATTTCCGAGGGTCGGCCGACCGTGGCCATGAATTTTTTTCATCATCGCGAGAAGTTTGATGAACATAAATCAAAAGCGCGGTTTTGGTGGGATTTTTTATTGGCTGACGCGAGCAATCGATTTCGCTTGATTGAAAAAATGGTCGCTGATGATGAAGCGGCTGATGAACTGCCCGAACGCTTGGACCAGCTTAGCGGTTTGGCACGCGATCTGTGGCTAATGAAAAATTATCAAGACGATTTGATTTGCCATGTTTATTTGAAAGACGAATTAAAAACATCTGAATCGAAATTTAACAACAAACAAATCAGCTGTTTATTAAGGCAAGTGGAGGAAACGAAAAAATATTTGAGAATGAACGTTAATTCGCGATTGGCTTTGGAAAATTTGGCGTTAAGTATATAAAGGTTACGAATTACGAATTTGTTACGAATCTACGGATATCTACGAATATACGAATTACCATTAACTCTTCTAACCCCTTTAACCCTTTTAACCCCTCTCGTTCCCATCATAAATAATAAAAATAAAAATTATGCGCAGTAAAATTTTAATCATTCTTCTGGCGGCCATTATATTGATTGGCGCGACCGGTTGCATCAAGTTCACGAAACAAACAACCACTCAAAGCAAGCTCGGCGGGGTGTTTTTTACGGATGATCGTTTCGAGACATGGAAGACTCATTCACTCCTTATGACGCCGGGCGAGACGGCCGGTTCGATCAGCGGGGTGGATGTTTACACCATGAAAATTGATCCAAGCGACAATGAAGCGGTTTACGCGGCAACGCGCGCAGACGGTTTGTATTATTCATACAATGGCGGCGCGGGCTGGAACAAATCAAGCAAATTACCGGCTGGTTTTGTCCGGGACATTGTGGTTGATCCGAAGAGTAAATGCGTGATTTACGCGGCGGTGGAAAACAAACTTTGGAAAAGCAATGATTGTGCGCGCACTTGGCAAAATATTTATTACACGGACAATGTTGAAAAGAAAATCGCGGCCATGGATATTGATTGGTATGAACCAAAAATTCTTTACGCCGGATTGACCGATGGTTCGTTTATCAAGAGTGAGAATTATGGCGTCAGTTGGCAGTTGCTCAATAAATTCGATGTTCGTGTCAATAAAATAATCGTTGATCCGTTTGACAGTCGAAACGTTTATTTGGGACTTTTGACCGGCGGCTTTTATAAAACAACGGACAAAGGAAAAACTATAGAAGATTTGAATAAAGCCATGAAAGATTTCAAGGGAGCTAAGACGTATTATGATTTTGATGTGTCTAGAAGTTCAAAAAACGTTATTGTTTATGCCAGCAAGTTCGGTTTGCTCCGCAGTTTGGATGGCGGCACCACTTGGTCGGAAGTGAAAATATTAACTCCGCCGGCTACGGAAATGATTTACGCGGTGGCCATTGACCCGTCAAATGCGAATTACATGTATTACAGCACTGATACCGCAGTTTACAAGACGATTGACGGCGGCAAAAATTGGGTGGTGAAAAAAACCCCAACCACGCGTGTGGTCAGTTCAATTATCGTGCATCCCAAGGAAGGCAATAAGATTTTAGTTGGTGTGAAAGAAGCGGTGCAATAGAATCTGATTATTTGTAAAAAAATATTATGAATGATTTCATTAAGAAACACGAAAGCGAATTTAACGGCGTGGTTGATCATTTCAAAAAAGAACTGGGTTCTATCCGCGCCGGTCGAGCAAATCCAGCGATGATCGAAGAAGTTTTGGTTGAATCGTATGGCGCGAAAACGCCGTTAAAACAACTCGGCAGTATCAGCGTGACTGAAGCCCGATGCATGACCGTCCAACCGTGGGATAAAAATTTAATCAAAGACATTGAGAAGGCGATCATTTACGCCAACCTTGGTTTAGCGGTTTCCGCTGAAAGCACTTTGGTCCGCGTGACTGTGCCGCAGATGACTGAGGAGAATCGCAAAGATTTGGTAAAAATAATGAATGAGAAATTGGAAGCAGCCAAAGTTTCCGCTCGCGCTGTGCGTGAAAAAACAAAAGAAGAAATTACCGGAGCATTCACTGAAAAACAAATTACCGAGGACGACAAATTTGATTTTTTGAAAGAATTGGACGAGAAGATTGGTGGCATTAATAAAAATTTGCAGGATTTGGCGATTGCCAAGGAAAATGAGATTATGAGTGTTTAGAAAAATAGGATTTGTAGGATTGTAAGGATGAGTAGGATAAGTAAGATATTGTTGAGTTGTTGCAGGGAAGAGGTAATTGTTAGATTATTTGAAGGTTAATTCGTTTTTCAGTAATCCACTTATAAAATTTTGTAAATTAAAGAAAGAACATGCCAACACGAGTCAATTTTTATCAAATTTTTCGAATCAACACGGACACTAGCATAGAGCCAATCACAACCGTCAGAATCGGTGGTGCACAATTCGGTCCCGGTGTTCGTTTTGGAACCGGAGTTTCTTTTGGCGGGATAGATTTGTCACAATATGTAGGTAGAGATTTGCAGGTCGAAGAACAAGGCGGTATTTCCATTATTACCGGTATTTTTTAAATATGCCAGAAGAGGCCTCAATTAAAATAGCGAAAGCCCCTGAAAACGAAGTAGCAATTATTCCTACTGGATTTCTTGGAGTAATAAAGAAAAAGTTTGAAGAAATTGATAAAGTTCTTTTAGGAATAATATTTGTTTTAATTCTTTCTTTAATAGCAATTATAATTTCTGTTATAAGTCTATTTCTTGATCAAATGAGGTACAACAATGCAGCATATAGAGAGTATTCTGAAAAAATCGAAGTAGTAAATATTGCACATACGATCAATCAACAAATATTAAAACAAACCGAGTTAAATCAAGTTTTAATTTTAAAACAACAGAAACAATTAATAGAATTATTGGGTGAAAAGAAAAAATAAACAACATTTTGAACATCTTCAACATTTTCAACAACTAGAACAAATTTATGAACGAAGGAAAATTGGAAAAAATAATCGGTTTTTGTAAACGGCGCGGATTTGTTTATCCATCGTCGGAAATTTATGGCGGTTTCGCGGCTGTTTATGATTTCGGTCCGTATGGCGTTGAACTGAAAAATAATATTCGCGATTTATGGTGGAAGAGAATGGTTCAAGATCGCGAAGACATTGTCGGACTTGATGCCGCGATCTTTATGTCGCCGCAAGTTTGGCAGGCGAGCGGACATGTCAGCGGGTTTTCCGATCCACTGGTGGAATGCAAAAAATGCCACACGCGTTCTCGGGTTGATCATTTGCTTGAGGAAATTAATGTTGCGGCTGATGAGAAAATGTCTGAAGATGAAATAAATGAATTGTTTGAAAAAAATAAAGATAATGTTTCTTGTCCGAATTGCGGAGCCAAGAGTTTTACCAAAGCGAAAAATTTTAATTTATTGGTGAAATCAAATTTAGGAAATTTTTCCGGCGATTGGGATAAAGAACCAACGTATTTGCGCGGTGAAACTTGTCAGGGTATTTACGTTAATTTCAAAAACGTTTTGGATTCCAGCCGCGTTAAAGTACCATTCGGTATTGCGCAGATCGGAAAAGCTTTCCGCAATGAAATCACGGCGCGGCAATTTATTTTCCGTACGCGCGAATTTGAACAAATGGAGATGCAATATTTCGTTAATCCGAAAGACGCGGCCAGTGAATATGAGCGCTGGAAAGAAGAGCGCTGGAAATATTACGTGAATGATTTGGGAATCAAAGAGGAAAATTTGCGCTGGGCAAAACATGAAAATTTAGTTTTTTACGCCAAGGCCGCGTATGACATTGAATATAATTTCCCGTTCGGTTTCAAAGAAATAGAAGGTATCCACAATCGTTCTGATTATGATCTCACGCAACATTCAAAACATTCCGGAGTTGATCTCAGCTATACTGATCAGAAAACAAACGAAAAATATATTCCTTGGGTGGTGGAAACATCAGCTGGTTTGAACCGCAATTTTTTCACTGTTTTGTGCGATGCTTATACCGAAGAAAAGGTGGGCGAGGAAGAGCGCGTGGTTTTGAAATTGAAAAAAGAATTGGCGCCGGTCAAAATTGCGGTTTTCCCGCTCTTGAAAAACAAGCCGGAACTGGTCAGCAAGGCGCGCGAAGTCTTTGCTCAGTTAAAAACAAACTGGATTTGCGAATTTGATGATAATGGCAATATCGGTAAACGTTATCGCCGACAGGATGCGATCGGTACGCCATATTGTGTAACTGTTGATTTTGATACGCTTGAGAAAGATGACACAGTGACGGTGCGCGATCGTGATTCTATGAAACAGGAGCGAGTTAAAGTAAAAGACTTGCAAAAATATTTTAAAAAAGCCTTCAGTTCTTAAGGAATTTCCAACCAAGGAGGGGATGGAATGGCCGAGGAAACTAAGAAAAAGAAAAAAGTCCCGACCGATCCGAACTGGAAGTGCGTGGAATGTAACTTTGAACTTTTTCTAGGTTTTTTTCAACGTGGGCCAAAGAAGTGCCCACGTTGCCAGTCTTTTAATGTTGTTGATCTGCGTTCAAAACGCGTTGATGACTAGAGGATGGAGTGTTCCGCCACGGCGGAGCACTCTTTTTTTGTTTTATGGAATATGTTATAATGCAGTTGGAAGTATAAATTTCAAACCTAATATTCTCATAAGAGGTTTATGTTTTAAATTTTAGTATTTGGGTTTTATTTGAGTTTAGGGTTTTGGACTTTGTGCTTTCATAACGATATTAGAAAATAAAAACAAAAAAAATATGAAAACGTTTGAAGTAGTCACTGTGGGCAGCGCGCTCAAGGATATCATGTTTTATTGTAAAGAAATTAGCGTCTTAAGAGACAAGAAAAACGTAACCAGTTCAAAATTTTTGGCCGTGGAATATGGGGCGAAGGTTCCGATTGAAGAAGTTTTCATCAATTACGGCGGCGGCGCCATGAATACAGCTGTGGGTATGAAGAATTTTGGAATTGAAGTCGCGCCAATGGTGCGGGTGGGAAAAGATCAGGTCGGCCGAGAGTTGTATTCATATTTAAAACAAAAAGGCATCAGCAGTTCGCTCATGCAGGTGGACGCGGAAAAGAAAACCGGTTTTTCGATTGTGATGACGGCCGCGCTGGACAAGGAGCACACTATCTTTACGCACAAAGGGGCGAGTGATAATTTGGAAGTGATTGGGTTAAGGGATTTTAGAACCAAATGGTTTTATGTTTCATCTTTGACGAATAAATCATGGGCGCTTGAGTTTGAAAAAATTACTCGGCAAAACAAACGAGGAGTTTTGATTGCTTGGAATCCGGGCAATTTGCAGCTCAAAAATTTCAAAGCATTGATCAGTTTTTTGCCTGCGATTGAAATTTTGATTTTGAACAAAGATGAAGCGATTGAACTGGTAAAAAATCAGTTGCCGAGCACGCCAAAAGCAAAGCTCGAGGATACGAAATTTTTACTAAAGACGATTAAAGGTTTTGGTTCGAAAAAAGTGGTTATTACCATGGGGAAAAAAGGCGCGGCTACGGTGGATGAATTCAATCACCATTATTATCTTCCGGCGCAAAGCGTGATTCACAGAATCGTGGATACGGTCGGCGCGGGTGATGCTTTTTCGTCAGGTTTGATGGCCGGCATGGTACGCTGGAGTAATTTTGAAAAGGCTCTGCGGCTCGGAGTGAGGAATAGCGCCAGCGTGCTTTACCGCATTGGCGCGCAGAACGGACTGCTGAAAATTAAAATATAGGATTAGCAGGATGAGGAGGATTAGTAGGATTATTAAGATTGACTTAAACCGTTCAAGGTAATCCTCCTCATCTTTCTAATCCTCCCAATCCTCCTAATCCTACCTACATATGTCAAAAATAATCATAGAAACTTCCGGCCGGCACGCGCATTTCACGCAAAATGATTTGGAGAAATTGTTTGGCGAGGGTTATCAATTAAAAAAAGAAAAAGATTTGTCTCAACCCGGACAATATGCGGCTGTTGAAAAAGTAACCATTGTTGGTCCGAAGCGTTCGCTGGAAAAAGTACGCGTCATGGGGCCGTGCAGAAATTTTACGCAGATTGAAGTGTCCAAAAGCGATTGCTTTTTTCTTGGCGTCAAAGCGCCAGTGCGCCTATCAGGCAAAGTGATTCGTTCGGGAGCAATTAAAGTTATCGGTTCGAAGGGAGAATTGGAATTAACCGAAGGATTGATCGTGGCCAAGCGCCATATTCATCTTGATCCTGAATCTGCGCATAAACTTAAAGTAATAAATGCGCAAACGGTCAGGGTTAAAGTTGAAGGACCGCGAGCTCTGATTTTTGATGAGGTGGAAGTTCGCGTTGATGAAAATTTTTTACCGGCTATTCATCTTGATACTGATGAAGCGAATAGCGCTGGAATGGAATCAGAAACCATAGGTGAAATTATTTTGAAATAAATATGGAAAAATTTTTTATTTTGGTGATCAACGCTGGGAGTTCCAGTATTAAATTCAAATTATTCAATGAACGCTTGAAAGAAAATGCAGAAGGCATCGTGGAAAGAATCGGACTCGCTGGTTCTTTCATCAGTTATGAATTCAATGGCGAAAAGAAGAAGAAGGAACTGAAAATACAAAATCATGATGAGGCGATGACGTTGATTTTGGATGTTTTTAAGGAAAAGAAGGTTAATTTTTCGTTAATAAAAAAAATCGGACATCGTGTTGTTCACGGCGGAGAAAAGTTTGTCAAGCCGACCATGATAACGCCCACGGTGATGAAGCAATTGGGAGAGTACAACAAGTTGGCGCCTTTGCACAATCCGCATAATATTGCCGGAATCAAGGCGTGCCTGAAGTTTCTGCCGAGCGCAAAAAATTATGCTGTCTTTGATACTGCTTTTCACGCGACCATTCCGGATTTCGCGTATTTATATGCCGTTCCGATGGATATTTATAAAAAATACGATGTTAGGCGTTTCGGGTTTCACGGAATTTCCCACGCCTATGTCAGTTCTGTTGCCGCCAAGAAACTTCATAAAGCGAAACCGAATTTGATTACTTGCCATCTGGGCAGTGGTTGCAGTATTACCGCTATTAAACAAGGAAAATCAGTTGACACGTCCATGGGACTCACGCCGCTTGAAGGACTCATGATGTCTAGCCGCAGCGGCGACATTGATCCGGGTGTGATTTTTTATTTGCAGCGCGAAGGACTGTCTATGAACGAAGTTGATAAATTGTTGAATTCCGAATCTGGGTTAAAAGGTGTTTCGGGAATGAGAGACATGAGAGATATTTTGATTGCCAGCGGCTACAAAATTTCAGGTTATAAATCGCCGATCAAATTTACTCGAGAACAACGCTATTTGGCAAAATTGGCGTTAACCATGTTTGTCTATCGAATCAAGAAATATATTGGCGCGTATTATGCTGTACTCGGCCGAGTTGACGCGATTATTTTTACCGCCGGCATTGGCGAACGGAACAAGGATATTCGAGATTTGATTG
>JBBTXH010000044.1:0-1143 GCA_038062385.1 Patescibacteria group bacterium | reverse complement strand
ATAGTGGTGGACACACGAAGGCAGAGATATTGAAAGCTCAATCAGGACAATTTTTTAGTGGCTGGGAAATAAAATTATTTGAATCGAATTTGAACATTCCAAGAGAAGGCAAGGGGCAAACAATCGGCGGGCGGAAACAATTGGAGGTAAATAAGACCGCGAGACAATATTTAGAAACCATACAAATTGATCCGGGGTATGAAAACGAACGAGGATTGACCAATGAGGACTGGTTAGCTCTGTTTCTTGTTCATTTGGAAAAGACTAATCAGGTGATTGATGATATCGATGGTGCTGGCCGAGCTTGTTGTTTGTTGGGTTCATTAGACAGGTTGTCTTTTTATTTTGGTTATGGGGACTGGGAGAATCAACGTCAACGGGTTGATTTAGCTCAATGCCATCTGGCGTCGTCTGATCATTACACCGGTGTACGCACCGCGGTGGCCGTGGGATCGGAATTAAAATTTGAGAAGTAGAAAAAATTTATTATATATGGACGAAACAAAAATCGCGATTTTTCAAAAAAAAGAAATTCGTAAAACATTGTTTAAAAATGAATGGTGGTTTGTTGTCGAAGATGTGATTTTGGCGCTCATTGATTCAAACGATTCCAAACAATACATTCAGCGCATGAAACAGCGTGATTTGGAGCTTGCCAAAGGGTGGGTACAAATTGTACATACCCTTGAAGTAGCAACCGGTGGCGGTAAACAAAAGATGAATTGCGCTAATACAGAGGGAATTTTCCGTATCATTCAGTCCATTCCTTCACCAAAAGCTGAATTGATCCGGTGAAAAAGTGGTGAGTGAAGATAATTTTTTACCGTTAATTAAAAATAAAAAAAGATTGAAATAACCTTATGCGCGAGCAACCAAGCGCAGAGACGGAAAGATCATTTCTCGACAACTGGCTCGAGACTGAATTCAACGATCAGTATGAATCGCAAGTTACTATCTTGCAGAGATTAGGTTTGGTTGATCTTTTACCTGATTCAGAAAAAATGGGCATTGTTGGAATTGACGGAAAAGAATATCCTGTGCCATCAAAAGAAGATATTATTCGTGAAATAAAGAGTAATCCTGAAAAGTACGAAACGAAAATGAAACAGGGGTTTACGCAAATTCAGTTGACGCCGTTCGCTG
>JBBTXH010000043.1:0-3715 GCA_038062385.1 Patescibacteria group bacterium | reverse complement strand
CGAATTTGGTTGAAACCGTTAAGGGTTATAAAGAATATGAGTCTTCAGTGCTTGAAACTGTAACTAATGCCAGAACCAGCGCCATGAACGCGGAGAGCAGCGGCGTGGCCGGTAGAGAGCAGGCGGAAAACGCGTTGTCAGGCGCGCTGAAAAGTCTTTTTGCAGTCGCGGAAAACTATCCTCAACTAAAAGCTTCAGAAAACTTCCAAAAACTGCAGGATGCTTTATCTGCCATTGAAAACGACATTCAGTCAGCACGTAAATATTACAATGCCACGGTGAGAGAGTTGAATAATGCTATTCAAGTTTTCCCGGCCAGCATTGTGGCAGGAGCTTTCGGATTCAAACAGACTGAATTCTTTGGTGCTGATGAAAGCGAGAAAACAGCGGTTAAAGTTTCTTTCTAAAACCTATATGAGCATCAAAAAAGGTTTGCTTCGTTATTTTTTCACGGCCGGCATTTTGTTGTTGGCCTTTCTTAGTTTTAACCAGACCGCTTTTGCCAGCGCGGAGACGATTGACAGCTTTGATGCGAAAATCACGATTGAAAAAAATGGCGCAATTAACGTTTCTGAAGCTATACAATATAATTTTGGTTCAAATCAAAAGCATGGTGTTTATCGTGATGTTCCGTTAACGTCCAAACTTGGTCCGCGATTAAGTATTGAGGTTGTCAGTGTAAATGATGAGTCTGGCCAACCTTATGATTACACCACTTCAACTATTGATGATTTTGTGAAAATTAAAATTGGCGATCCTGATGTTCTGATCAGCGGAATTAAAAATTATATTATCAATTATCGTGTTTATAACGCTATTCGTTCGTTTGAAGATCACGACGAATTGTACTGGAATGCCACTGGCACTGAATGGCCGGTGATGATCCGGAAAGCAAATGTTTCCATTGTTTTGCCTGATCCAAACATAAAAGCGAAGATGGATTGTTTTACGGGAGTGATGGGCGGTATTGAAAAAAATTGCGTCTTTAATCAAAGCGGCATGACCGTTAACTATTCGGCAACAGAGGAACTTGGAGTTGGAGAGGGATTAACTTTTGTTCTCGGTTGGCCGCTCGGTTATACTCAGAATACCTATGTTCAGCCGTCAACCGTTCAGTCGTCAACAACAAGCACGGAAAAAAGCAGCGTCCCTTTGATTGTCTTTGCGTTTATTTTCTCCGTCATTTTGCTATTTGTGGTTGCCATGGTGATGAATAAGCGCTCGTCAAAAATCAAACCGCAAGCAATTATCCCAAAAGAATTGAAAAATCAACCAATTGTCGTTGAATACAGTCCGCCTGATAATTTATCACCGATTGAGCTGGGCACGATCGCAGATCGCCGAGTGGACATGACGGATATTACATCGGTTATCATGGGTTTGGCGGTGAGAGGTTACCTAAAAATTAAATATACAGAAAAAAAAGTAAAATTTTGGCCGGACAAAAAAGATTTTGAATTAATTAGGGTCAAGGACGGCTCGGATTTATCACAGACTGCGGAAAAAACAATTTTTGAGCTTTTGTTTACCGGCCGCGCCAGCGTGACGCTCAGCGATCTCAAGGATCAGAAGACCGTTTTTCAAGAAGATATAAAAAAAATAACGGAAAGCATTGAAAAAGATTTGCGCGACAGAGGTTATTTTGAGGCAGGCGACAAGGCGAAAAAAACAAAAATATATTTGGTTGCGGTCATGATTTTTTCGTTTTTTGGATTTTTCATCATAAATATTCTTTTCGACAGTTTCAGTTTTGTGTATTTCTGGTTGTTAATTGGCGCGATGGTTGTGGTGGCCGTGATTTTCATGCGACTCAATAACAAGTTATCAGCAAAAGGGATTGCGACCATGGCGAAAATTTTGGGCTTCAGAGAGTTTTTGCAGTTAACCGAAAAAGACAAACTGAAATTGCTCAATGCGCCGGACATGAAGCCGGAAACATTTGAAAAGTTTTTGGCTTATGCCATGGTTTTCGGCGTTGAAGAGGCGTGGGCTAAAAAATTTGAAGGGATTTATAATTTAACGCCGGATTGGTACGAGGATACATCAGCCACGGGATTCAACAGTCTTGTTTTGGTTCATGGGTTGTCCTCATTTAGCACCTCTTTCAATGAAGTTTTTCACGCGACCTCGACCTCGAGTAGCGGCTTTAGTGGTGGAAGTTCCGGTGGCGGGTCAGGCGGAGGAGGGGGTGGAAGTTGGTAAAAAAGTAAAAATAAAATAATATAAAAATATAAAAAAACATTCCTATGATAGTAAACATTTTAGGCTGGATAATTTTACTTTTACCGATAGTTTATATTGGCTATTTAATTTTTGTTGAGCTGAAGATGAGAAAATTGCATCGTCAGGATTGCGATCATTCAACCGGCAAACAAAAAGAACTGAATAACGCGCTGTTTCAAGCGGTTGAAATCGGCGATGTTGAAAAAGTGAAACGAGCAATCGTAGACGGAGCTGATGTCAATGTCCGCGGTTTTGGCGGTAAAACTCCGCTGATTAGAATTGCGCATCGAGCGATGGATGAAAAGCATTGTCATGATCAGGCAAATATGGCTATGGTGAGAACTCTCGTAGAAAAAGGTGCGGATGTCAATCTTAAAGATTCATTTGATCATAGCGCCATTGAGTATTGCGATTGGTACATTCCGCCGGGGACAGCGCCACAAATCATAGAATTTTTGATAAAAAACGGCGCGAAAGGATTTCCCCTCAATAGCAGGTACATAGACGGAGGCTAATTGTAAATTTTTATGATTATGTGTCTGGTACAGCTGATCAGATTGCGGTTTTTTTGAAAGAAAAAGGAGCTGTTGGTTTTGACCGTTGCAGTAATAATGAAAGCGGACTTTAAATTAATAATTAAGATAGAAGCATTAAATTTTTTCTTTATAATTTTTATGCGTCGAAACATTTTTTTATTTATTATCTTGGTAGTGGTTTTGGCGCTCGGCGGTTATTTGTATTTAATAAAGATAAGCGGGCTTGGTGAGGCCGGTCAGGCGACCGATCAACCGGATTGTACGGTTAGGTTAGAGGTTAGCCGCGACGATAATATTTTTAAAAATAAAAACTTTGGCGACAAAATAAAAGTTGAAGATAATCGTTTTGATGGATTGGTTTTACTTGACGCTACCAAACCAAAGGACTACGCAAACGGTGGCGGTGAAAAGATTGGTAAGTTGACAACGCCATCAAGTCTGGTTGGTTTTGACTACCGTGACGTCGCGGTTTATTTGGTGAAAAATCAAATTTTGAAAACCTATTGGCACCTTGGGTCAAAAGTTTGTTTGGCGGATGAAAATACGGACAAGCTGGATACGTTATATGTCGCGCATTTCATTGGCACGCATGAAGTTTGCACGAACGAATGCGAAACCGAAGAGCTTGATTTCCGCGTGATGATAGAAAAGGACAGCGGGTTTATTTATTTGGCGAAATAACGAAAGTTAAAAACCGGTGACGCGATGCGTTGCCGGTTTTTATTTTAAATTAACCTCAATTATTTCTATCTTTACACCAGTTTGCTGGATTGTTTTGAATATAAAAACCGATGGCTTTCAAGCCCTCGCTATCGCGGATAACGCGGTCGTGAAATGAACGTTGCCACACGAATTGTTCCAATCCGGATTGATGGATTAATTTTGACGAAGTTGTTTTGAAGGCGCCGACGATTTCCGATAATGATTTAATTTTGGTTGTTGGCATTGTTTGGGTG
>JBBTXH010000042.1:0-9954 GCA_038062385.1 Patescibacteria group bacterium | reverse complement strand
ACGGGTACAACAATAACCACGACCTTGATCACGCCAAAAACCTGCTGCCAGATCTGATAATGCCTGATTTTTTTTACTTCCGTCTCAAGCGCCACCATCTTGGTCAAGTTCTGCAAAAGTAATTTTTTTATTTCTTCGTCCATATGGCTACAAATTACGAATCACTACAAATTTACAAATAGACATAGACTGCTAATAAATATTCAGAACGCGAGAAAAACGAACTTTAGTATCTGAAAACAAAATCAATATTCCCAACTTTAAATCCAACATTTTTAAATATGCCTTTATTTGTTCAAAATCTTTTTGAATCAACCGGCCGCCACGCTTTATTTCAAGAATCAACTTGCCTTCAATAATAAAATCCAAATAATATTTCCCGATCTGTTTGTCTTTGTAAATCAATGGTACCGCTGCTTCTCGTTGATATTTTATCTTCAAAGCGTCCAAATCAGTCGCGATCGCTTTTTGAATATATTTTTCATTATGGCAAGAGCCAATCGTATTATATACATCAAAGACCACGCCCATCACCTTATAGCTCAAATCCCCATATAATAATTTGTCTTTCTCTTCTTTCATGGTCTATATAGATTTGTAAATTTGTAGTGATTTGTAATTTGTAGCCCTCACCTTATACGACAAACTTTAAACCAATCTTTTATTTTGTCAACGATTTCAGTCAGCGCCTTTTTCGAATACGTCGCTTCACCCGCCAAATTGTCATTAACCAATTTCTTTTCGCTTTTAAATTGCTGTAAAAAATATTTTTCCGCGCCCTTGATCTGCCGCGCCATCTCAATTATTTCTTCTTCACTGTGAAGCAGCGGCATAACCGTGGAACGAAATTCATACGCTACTTTGTTGGCCATGAGTATTGTAGCACTTTTTTTTATGGCTGTTAAATCATACAATCGGCAAGTGATCTTCGGGTAATCGTCCCAAACGGCCTTGATGTCCATAGCCACATAATCAACCAATTTATTATTAATCAATTTTTCGAGCAAAATCGGATTGGTGCCATTGGTGTCAATTTTTACGAGTAAGTTTAATTTTTTCAATTCTCGAATAAACTGAATCAGTCCGCTCTGAATGGTCGGCTCGCCGCCGGTGATGCAAACCGCGTCCAAAAGCCCTTTTCTGCTTTTTAAAAAATCAAAGACCTTGTCCGTGGGCAATACCTTGGCAATCCCTTTTACAATATTCGGATTATGACAAAAAGAGCAGCGGAAGTTGCATCCAATCGTGAAGATGGTCGCTGCTATTTTGTCCGGATAATCAATTAAAGTTGTTTTTTGTAATCCACCGATTAACACAAGGCTACAAATTACGTATCGTACAAATGTTACAAATTACAAATAAAGATTTTTTTCTAAAACTTTGTTATAAGTTTTACGATCGGAAAACTCCGACTTTTTACCATCGTTCCAACGATTGACCGGACTTAAATAACCGACCACGCGAGAATAAATTTCACACTTCTGCCTTTCTAGTTTTTGCGCTGCCATAATTTTATTTTTAATTTTGTTATTTGAATTTTAAATTTTATTTGGATTTTGAATTTTGAGTTTTGTGCTTTATTTTATAACACCACCCCCTCCACGCTCACCGGCTTGGCCGTCAACTTGGAAATACCCTCGGCATAACCCATTTCTTCGTCGCAGAGCGGACAAAATTCAAATTCGCCTTCCAAATATCCATGCACCGGACAAACGCTGAACGTCGGAGTAATGGTGAAATACGGCAAATGAAAATTTTCCGCAATTTTCTTGACCAAGGCCTTCGTGCTGTCGGCCGACGGCATTCTCTCGCCGACAAAACCGTGAAGCACCGTGCCACCCGTGTATCTTGTTTGCAAATCATCTTGCAAACGCAAAGCTTCGAAAATATCATCAGTATATCCGACCGGCAACTGAGTGGAATTAGTATAATACGGCGCCGCGCCGACAGTCTTCACTGCTTCGCTGTTGGCAACGATAATATCCGGATATTTTTCTGTATCAAGACGGGCAAATCGATAAGCTGTGCCTTCGGCCGGAGTTGCTTCTAAATTGAATAGCTCATTAGTTTCATTTTGATAATCCATCATCCGCTCGCGCATAAAATCCAATATTTGTCTGGCGAATTTATGTCCTTCCTCGCTGGCAATGCTGTTTTCCTGGCCAAGCAGATTCAAGCAAGCCTCATTTACGCCATTCAAGCCAATGGTATTGAAATGATTTTTCCAATATTCGTTGAAGCGTTCTTTGACGATGGAGAGATAAACTCGGCTGTAAGGATAAAGTCCGCCCTCGGTAAATTTTTCCAGAGCGTTCCGCTTAATTTTTAAACTGGCCTTGGCCAAATCCATGAGCACTGCCAAACGTTCAAAAAACTCTTCTTTGGTTTTTGCCAAATAACCCAAACGCGGCATATTGATCGTCACCACGCCAATACTTCCGGTCAATGGATTGGCGCCGAAAAGTCCGCCGCCTCGCTTGCGCAGCTCTCTATTGTCGAGACGCAAACGGCAATTATGCGTTAGAATTCCTGTCGTGCCAACCGTAAACAGAGGCGCATCGTCGTCAACTTCGAAACAATAAGCAGTGTTATTTTCAATCTCCTCCACTCGCTTGATCCGCATCCATAATCTTTTATTGTTTTTAAACCAAATTTTACCGTACTTTTTTCTGTTTAATTGATAAAACAAAACCGCGTAATTCGGCTCTTCTCCGAAACGTCCGGGTCGATTGTCTTTGTAAATACTGGTGGTTGTCCCAAGGGTCGCGGCCAACATATTCAGCGTTTCCACCATTTTTTTCGAAGACGTATATATCCGATGACGATTGCCACCGTCAGTGGCATAATGACCGGCCACCACGCCGTAGCGAAAAGCCGCGCTCATTGAATAAAGACGCGCGCGGTAACACTTGCTTCTTTCTTTGCCATCCACGAAATCACGACAAAGACCAACCGCTGCCTTTGAATGAATTTTTAAGGTGACTAATTTAGTTTTTGAATCAGGAATAATCGAAATTCCGGCGCCAAAATATTTTTCCGCGATTTTCTGTAATTTGTTTATCAAACTTTTTTTAAAATGACTTTCAAGCGAAAAAACAACCGAACTATCACCATCAAACGAACCGTCGCCGGCAAAAGCGCCAACAAAAAAACCAAGCTCAGCATTGCCTCCATCGCCCTCATAAATATTCAATGAATACGGCAGATACATTCCTTCAGTCAATTCTTCACCGCGGCAAATTTCTTCTTTCGAGGTCTCTCCGCGACAAACGAAATTCAAGTGTTTTTTTGATATTTTCAACTCATGTCCGTTTTCAAGGACAACTTTAATCATTGACTGATTGGCGAATTTGTTGAAACGACCGGAAACGAATTTTCCGTCTGAATAAATTTGATACTTTTCTTGCCGGCTGTTGCCTTCAAAAATATTACGAATTTCAGAATATTCCAGTCCGCGACCGCGCGACGAAGCGATGAGCACTTTTTCCGTGCCGGCCAACGGACACATACTACGCGCATCCTCCGGTTTCATGTCGCTATTTACGAAATTGGAAAAATAAGGAATTCCATATTTGGCCGTCATTTCCATGATCTTTTCAATCACCGGACTGTTCCAATCCCAGTCTTTTGTTACGTTATAAGTCGGAATCGGCCAAGACAACACGCGGCCCTTTTTGTCCCCCGCCACCATGACTTCGATAAAAGCCATGTTGAACATGTCCATTTCTTTCTGAAACTCTCCGTAAGTTTCTTTTTGCAATTCGCCGCCGATGATTACAGGTTCACTCGCGAGCATTGACGGCACGAACAAATCCATGGTCACATTTGTAAACGGAGTGTTCCCGGTAATAAAAATTTTTCCGTTACGGCGCGCGATCACTGTTTCATTGTCGGTGTTTGGACACCAAATAATACCGTTATAATCAACCTCTGTAATTTTATTGATATAAGTATCACGGTGCTTGATCAGACGAATAACATAACGATCTTTTTTCGATAAATCATTATCAGGTTTACGCGTCAAAACAGTCGCGCCATACCCGGCGTGTACCGCCACTTGCAATAAACCGTCAAGAATTTTATTTGAAGTCGTGGTGATTTTGCAGTCGTCATGCCCATCACCTTTGATATATGTTTCCAAAAACAATTTCGCTGTTTCAACGCCGCCTCGCAAAATACAATCCGGAACAAACTTCACGCCTTTCTGTTTATCGGATTTAAAATAATTTAAAATTTTTCTGGTTGACGGCGCGTCAAAACGAATCACGCCGCAATCATCGCCAAGTCCGGATTGAGTTCTTTCCGTATATTTCAAATCGAGTGATCGGCAAATGGAAAGTATTTCATGGTAATTGTCAGATGATTTTATTTGTGATTGATAAATACTGATTCGTCCACTGCCGCGCTGGCCTTTGTCTAAGGTGCCTTCAGCGATAATCCAAGCAATCAAACGAATCAGCTCGTCAGCCAAAGAATCGTCTCCGCTAATATGACCCTCACTGCCTACCGGAACAATAAATGGCGATTTGTACGATTTGACGTCTTCAATTTTTTCAAGAATATATTCCCCGCCGTTGAATTTCCTCCTGACTACTCGATGTTCCGGTGAAATAAGCTGATCGCTGATTCTATTTTTTAAATTGTACATCTGTCCGGAATATTGTCTGGCAAAAACATTCTTTACCGGTAAATATTCAAGATATCCTCCCGCCACGTTGAAGGTGGCGATTTTATCTCCTTTTTTCAATTGATTATGTTTTACCCAACCACCTTCTCCCAAGATTTCAGTATCAGCTGACAGGCACTGAAATCCTACTCGCGTCGGCACATTGATATTATATAAAAACATTTGCACCTGCTGTTTAACCTGGTCGTAATTCAAATTGTCATAACGAACAAATGGCGCGATGTACGTGTCCAAACTGGAAACTGCCTGCGCGCCGGCTGCTTCGCCCTGCAAAGTATAGAAAAAATTAACCAATTGGCTGAGCGCTGTACCGAAATGTTTCGGCGCTTTGCTTTCCACCTTGCCGCGCACGCCGCCGAAACCGCGAAGCAAAATATCTTTGAAATCCCAACCGCAACAATATGGAGCGAGCAGCTGTAAATCATGAATATGAAAATCACCGCTGACATGAGCGTCGCGCACATCCGGAGAATAAACTTTGTTGAGCCAATAATTCGCGCTGACCGTGGAAGAAACATAATTATTGAGTCCTTGCAAAGAATAATCCATGTTGCTATTCTCGCGTACTTTCCAATCCAGCTGTTTCAGATAGCTTTCCATGAGATCATCGGAATTGATCATGGATTTGAGATCGCGCATTTTGTTGTGCTGATCGCGATAAATAATGTAGGCCTTGGCGACCTTGATCAATTTGTTTTCAATCAAAATTTCTTCAACCAAGTCTTGAATTTCTTCTACTGCCGGTATTGATCTTTCGTGAAATTTACGATTTAAACGTTCAATAACTTGATCAGATAAAGTCTCTGCTTTCTCCATGTCCGGCTCGGCCACCGCGCGCATGGCATTGAAAATCGCTTTGGCGATCTTGTCCTGCGAAAACTCAACGATCCGATCATCGCGTTTCCTGATTTGAATGATTTTGTTGGCAGTATATACCATACGCTTGTCAGCTTTTCATCTGATTGAAAGTATAAAAAAATAGCCCCTTAAATAATTGACGCTGCTCCACAGCATCTTCCTACTCAATTATATACCAATTCAAGCATCTGCTCAAAGAAAATTAAATATTCAAATTATCATCTAAAATTCAATGCAATTTGGCGTCGCCAAATTTTAATTAACAAAAATATTTTTCATCTGTGGATAAATAAAAAAACCGTAGGGGGTAGGGACAGAACAATGTTCTGTCCCTACCCCCTACGGTTTACAGGGTATAAATAACATTTTTCCTCTCCACCACCACCGGCCAGCCTCTGCGTTTAGCTTCTTCGTTCAATTGCATGGTCGGATTGAAACAAATCGGCCGTCCCACCACTTCCAAAAAATTTATATCTCCTTCGCTGTCGCCCACGCCCCAAATATTTTCTTTTTTTATATCCATAAATTCCGGCCGACTCATGATTTCCTTCGCAATCTTGGCCTTGTCATGCGGAATATAACGCATACTGGTATAGCGGCCGTTTATTTTCTCAATTTGCGCGGCATGCGACTCGTGAATGCCCCAAGCTTCGGCAAACGGCTTCACAGCTTCCTCCGGCGAACAGCTGATCGCTACCACGTACCAATTGTCTTTTATTTTCTCCTTGATCAAATCCCGAGTATAGCGATAAACTTGGCCTTTGTATTCATCAACCATTTCTTTAGCTAATAATTCAAAGTCAGCAACAAGAACTCCGGCGATGCGATCCTCGAAAATTTCAATCACTTTTTTCAGATAATCATCATAACTGCCTTGGCGTTCTTGCCACTTGTTTTCTTCTTCAATAAAATGTTTCCTGATCACTTCATTGAATACGCCCGCGTCAATCAATTTGTCCACCATATACAAAAACAGCGACCAACGAAAGAAGGTGCCGTCTATGTCTAGAAATAATAATCCTTTGTAATCTTTCTCAACCATAGGCTGTGAAATCCAAAATCCGAAGCACAAAACTCAAATAAAATTCAAATGTTAAAATTCCAAAAATAAAACAATTTTGGGTGCTATTTATTCCTAACCAGTAGTTTTGAATTTTGAATTTTGAATTTCGTGCTTTATTTGTGTTTTGAGTTTTGAATTTTGTGCTTTCCAAACTACATCATTTTCCTCCGAATAAACGCCGGGATTTCCAAATCCTCGTCATCTCCGGCAGATGTTTCCTCCGGCGCCACCATCACATCTTCGGGTTTAATCTTGTTCGGATTATCCGGCTTTGGATCAAGAGTGTCTTGTTCCAATTTTTTGGCGTCAAATTCAGACGCGTCAGAAGACTGCTTGATAATCGGAGCGGAAAAATAATTTGGAATGGACTTCGGCCGATCCGTGCCCACGCGCACCAAATTACTCCTCGCTCCGGCCGGTTCAAAACCGGTCGCCACCACGGTAATGCGTATTTGATCTTTCATGTTTTCATTGACCACCGCGCCGAAAATTATCCGAGCATCGCTGTCAACAGATTCAGTGATAGTCTTGGCCGCTTCGCTCACTTCATACATGGTTAAATCCGGTCCGCCGGCAATGGTGAATAAAATTCCTTTCGCGCCTTCAATGGAAAGCTCGAGCAAAGGACTGGCAATGGCCGCCTTGGCCGCTTCAATGGCGCGATTGTCGCCGCTGGCTTCGCCCATGCCCATGAGAGCCGAGCCGCTATTTTCCATGATTGTTTTAACATCAGCAAAATCAACGTTAATAATACCGGGCAACGTTATTAATTCGGAAATTCCTTGCACACCCTGACGCAAGACTTCATCAACTACGCCAAATGCTTCAAGCAATGGTGTTTTTTTATCAATAATCTGCCAGATGCGGTCATTGGGAATGGTAATTAAGGTATCAACGCGTCCGGCCAATTCTTTGAGTGCTTCTTCCGCGATTTTTTTTCTGGGAGCTCCTTCAAAAGAGAACGGCTTGGTGGCCACCGCAATAGTCAAAGCGCCAAGCTCTTTGGCAATTTCAGCAACCTTCGGAGCAGCGCCCGAACCGGTGCCGCCGCCGCCGCCAAAAGTAATAAAAACCATATCAGCGCCTTTCAATATTTCACGGAGTTCATTCTGCGATTCTTCGGCCGCCTTGCGTCCGATCGCCGGATTCATGCCCGCGCCAAGACCCTTGGTGGTGCCTTTGCCAATATGAATTTTTGTTTCAGCCAAATTAGAATGCAGTGATTGCAAATCATCATCAATCGCGACAAACTCAACCCCCCTGATATTGGCGCTCTTCATTCGATTGACGGCCGAACCGCCCGCTCCGCCCACTCCAACAACTTTGATTCTTGCTACGGTTTGAATTTCCGGTTTGACTTCTGGCATATATTTGCGTGTTTTCTGTCCCCCCTTAATAATTTTCCCGAAGCTCCTGCGTTCTTTAACTTTTTTTCTCCCTATCCCCAATATCCCAATAATCCTCCTTATCCTACTAATCTTACTAATCCTCCTCTTCAGGTTCCCTCACCTTATCACAACAAAATTAAGAAATCAAATTTTTGAACCAACCCTTCATTTTGTCAGCCGCGTCCTTTATTGAACGGAGTTTGTGAGAGAGCCCAAATCTGGGTCCGCCTTTCTCCGCCATGGCATTGTAACCCCACATAACCAGTCCCAAACCGGTAGCAAAAGACATATCATTTACCTTATCCACCGCGGTATTGAAACGTTTGCTGGTGCCAAGAACCACCGGCAACATGGTTTTCTTTTTTCCAAGTTCCACCAGTCCGCTAAGTTTGGATCCGCCGCCGACCAAAATAAGACCGGCAGGCAAAAGTCCGCTACGATTTATTTTCTGCAATTCTTGATCGATTTTTTCAAAAATTTCTTCCATTCTAGCCTCAATAATTTCCGCAATATATTTTTTGGAAAAACTTTGACTCTCACCGCCAAAATCTCTAAGATTTATTTCCTCTGTTTTTTCAAAATTTTGAGGCAAAGATGAGCCGATCTCAAGCTTGATCCTTTCCGCCACGTCAAGCGAAGTCTGAAGTCCGAGCGCCAAATCTCTGGTCACGTGATCAGCTCCAATCGCCAATATAGACACGTGAATTACGTCGCCTTCCTCGAAAACAATCACCTTGGTCGTGGCCGCGCCAATATCCACCAAAGCCACTCCCAATTCCTTCTGCCTTGTAGTCAAAACCGCTTCTGACGCGGCCAATATCGACAACACCAAATCATTGATATCAAGACCGGTGCGATAAATACACTTGGTTAAATTTTTAACTTGCGAGCTAAGGCCGCGGATTACTTGCGTCGTTACTTCCAGCCGAATACCGCTCATGCCAATCGGATCCTTAACGCCGGTTTGATTATCAATAGAAAATGTTTTTGGAATTACGTGAAGAACCTCAAAATTAACCGGCGCGGCCACAGCTCGAGCTGCTTCGATCACTCGTTCAACATCATTTTCTTGAATTTCTCCATTGGCGCGTGAAATCGCGATTACGCCATTGCTTTCCTGTGAAGAAATATGCGTGCCGGACAGCCCGATCCAAATATTTTCAATCGGCAGTCCAATCATTCTTTCAGCTTTCTCAAGGCAGGCGGAAATACTGGAAACCACATCTTCAATGCTAACCACAGCGCCTTTGTTCAAACCCAAAGAAGGCACCTCCACGACGCCGATAATATTTAATTGTTCATTGTCACCGATCTTGACCACTTGGCCAACCACGATTCTGACGTTGGCCGAGCCGATGTCAAGTCCGGCGATGATATTTTCAGACATAATTACTGTTGAAGATGTTCAAAATGTTAAAATTGTATTTATGATGTTTTATCACTTCTACAGCTTACCATAGTTTAAAAATTTTTCCAACTTCCAGCCTCCAATTTCCAACCTCCAATCTCCAACCTCCAACCTCCAAACTTGAACACATTTTGTGTTCAGGTGAAATATTCAAGCAAGTACGGCAAAAAAATAATGAGCGCAATCGCTACACTTGCAATGGTTGCCACCAAGACAACGGCCGACATGATATCCTTGATCTCTTCCACGTATTGATGAATGCGCGGCTGAAACATGTCAACCATCCGTTCCAAAACCGTATTTAACATTTCCAAAATAAAAATACCGGCAATGGCTAAAACAATGAGCGCCCATTGCCACAGCTTGATTTCAAAATAAATTCCCAGAAAAATAACTACAATCGCGGCAATTACGTGCAACCGAAAATTTTGTTCCTTTTTAATCAACGAGAACAAACCCTTGAACGCGTATTTGAAGCTTTTTCCGAGACGAATTAAATCGAGCATATGAAACATTTAAACATAGAAACAACGAAGCGAGACCTGCCTTC
>JBBTXH010000041.1:0-4119 GCA_038062385.1 Patescibacteria group bacterium | reverse complement strand
AACGAGTAAAAAAGACGATTAAAGAATTACAGCCGGAACTCATTATTAATTCCGCAGCCTTTAACGCGGTGGATGATTGCGAACAAAATTTTGATTTGGCGAAAAAAATAAATTACGACGGTCCGGTGAATTTGGCGAAAGCGGCTAACATGGTTGGCGCTTTTTTTGTTCATTACAGCACTGATTATGTTTTTGATGGAGAAAGAAGAGATGGCTACGTGGAATATGATTTGCCGGCGCCGATTTCAAAATACGGAGAATCAAAATATTTAGGCGAAGAAGTATTGGAGCATAATGATGCGATCTATTTAATAAGAACATCGCGTTTGTTCGGTAAACAGGCGAGCGCAATCGGCGCAAAAAAAAGTTTTGTGGAAGTGATGCTCAAGTTGGCCGATGAAAAAGAGGAGCTCGAAGTTGTGAATGAGGAAGTGAGTAATCCGACGTATGTCGTTGATCTGGCTTATCAAACAAAATTAATTGTTGATGGAAATTATTCACCGGGAATTTATCACGCCACGAATGAAGGCGGTTGTACGTGGTATGAGTTTGCTTTGGAAATTTTCAAATTATCAGGAAAAACTGTTCGAGTTAAACCGGTTGGCGGAGAAAAGTTTCCGCGGCCGGCCAAACGTCCGAAATTTTCTTCACTGCGCAATACCAAATTACCGAAAATGAGAAGTTGGCAAGAGGCGTTGGGAGAGTTTCTTGGTGAGTTGGGACACGTGAGTTCAGTTCAACAAGTTAGGGCTGAGTCATCTTTTGTTAACGCCTCAACGAGCGAACCCAAGAACAATTTGAACAACGTCAACAACTCCAACAATTCGAACAACTCTAACATCTTGAGCAAAGTTACTCTCAACGAAGTTATCTTGAAAGCGAGCAAACAAGCAACAAATAATCAAAAAATCATGAAAGGCATCATTTTGTCGGGAGGGAAGGGCACACGCTTACATCCATTAACAAAAATTACGAGTAAACAATTATTACCGGTTTTTCACAAACCAATGATCATGTTTCCGCTCGAAACCTTAATGAAGGCGGGGATTAAAGATATTTTAATAATTGTTTCGCCTGAGTACGCCGGACAATATTTGCATCTGCTCGGTTCTGGTAAAGAAATGGGCATAAAATTGACTTATGAAATTCAAGATGAACCGCGCGGTTTGCCGGAAGCATTTATTATCGGCGAAAATTTTATTGGTGATGATAATGTGACCATGATTCTCGGCGACAACATATTTTTTGACCATGATTTCACGGACGATATTAAATCGTTTACCAGTGGCGGCCGGGTTTTTGCAGTGGAAGTGCCTGATCCGGAGAGATTTGGCGTGGTGGAATTTGATCAGAATAATCGCGTCTTATCCATTGAAGAAAAACCGCAAAAGCCGAAAAGCAATTACGCGATTCCGGGAATGTATATTTACGATCAACGTGTTTGTAATATCGCCAAGGGCATAAAACCAACTTGGCGGCCGGAAACTGATATCACTGAAGTTCACAAAGCTTATTTGAATATGAACGAACTCGATGTGCGCAAAGTTCACGGCCGCTGGCTCGATGCCGGCACGCACGAATCGTTGTTAAAAGCTTCCAACTGGATCGCGGCTATGGAGTATCAGAAGAGAATGGGGTATAATGACATTAAAGCATAGAAGCAATTAAACAATGAAGCACAAAATTCTAAGCTCAAAGCACAAATAAAATTCAAAATAGAAAATTCAAAATTTAAATTATGAAAAAGCTTCAGTTCGAAGAAATAATAAAAAGCGCGTGGCAATTGGCGATCAAGAGCCGGTTGTTGTGGTTTTTCGGTATCTTTACAGGCGGCGGCATGATGATGAGTTTTCAGACAGATCAGTGGGACGTTAAAAGTCTCAATTTTTCGGAAATGATAAAGAGGTTTTTGGAAGCAATCAAAGAGCCGCTTTTCTTATGGACATTGATTATCGCTTGGTTGTTGTTTGTCGTGGCGCTTATCATCAGCTTTGTGGCGCGCGCCGCCATGCTTCATGGAATTGATGGGAAAAGCAAATCAGGCGTGGTCGGTTCATTTAAACAGCTTTTGAAATTTGGTTTTTCCAAATCGCTTAGAGTTATCTTGATGGAGCTTATTTATTTCATTCCGAGCGTTGTCCTTGGTTCTTTGCTGGTTTTGTTTTTGATTTATTTACCGACAGAAGCGCTGGGTCTTGTTATTATCATCGCCCTGGTTTTGTTTTTTATTTATTTTCTAGTAATTTCATTTTTTCGCGGATATTCTTATTGTTTTTTGGTTTTCGAAGATGAAAGTCCGTGGACCGCGATCAAATCAGGTTGGAAATTATTGATGAATAATTTTGGGGAATTGATAACCGCCGGGGTTTTAAAAATGGCCTTGCTCATTGGCGCCGGGCTGGCCACTTTGATCGCTCTGGTGGCGGCCGCTTTGCCGCTGTTGCTGGTTGGCGCTTTGGTTTTAATTTTTGTGGGTAACACTGGACTGTATGTTCTGATCGGCCTGGGTCTATTTGCATTATTGGTAGTTTTTATGATTATACGCGGTTTTTTGAACACGTTTTTTTACGCATATACTGTCTTTGTGTATCGTCGATTAACAGGAAAATAGTAATAATTAAAACCCCGCCGTTCGCGAACGGCGGGGTTTTGTTTTGGATTAATCTAACTCTAAATATTGCAATTCTGTTGATGGCGGTTTATTTGCTTCAAGAAAAAAAACGGTTTGCGATTTGGCGTCAGTGCTGAAAGTGACAGCCGGCGTGGAAGTAATATTGGTTATTTGGTGACCGCTTCGATCATCGAGCTCAATGATGTCAATCAAACCGTCTCGCAAGACAAAAGCATAATTGCTCGAGGAGTGCCATTTGGCTTTTTGTAAACCCTGACTGTAACGGGTAATGATTTTTTCCTGCGGATTGGCGTCTCGTAAATCAAGGAAAGACAGTTCCTGGCCTGTGGCAATGAGCAGGAGATAGCCGTTTTTGTGCAGATCCGCGCTGATCACGCTTTCTTTTTGAAAATAAATTTTATTTAAATCAGTGTCGATCAGGTAGAGCGCTTGGTTTGTCAGGTCCTTGAAGGATAATAATCCACGATAGGTGGAGTCAAATTTGAAAGCATCGTTTTTCAGTTCAATGGCTCTTGATAAATTTTGCGTATCGCCGCTCTTCGCGGGCTGTTTGGTTAGAAAAGTTTTTCCGCTGATTTTTTCAATCAAATATATTTTTTTATCAAAAACGAAATAATCCAAGAGAGCTTCGTCGTTCGGCAGAGAGAACATTTTTTCTTCCACGTTGGTTGAAATATTGAATTCAAATAGATCGTTGTCTCTCTGAAAAAACAAGAGCTCGTTCGATTCATTGCTCCAGCGGAAATTTTTTGATTCAGATTGACCGTCCTTGTTTGGTAAAGATATTTTTCTAGTTGGTTCAAAGGTCGAGAAAATAAAAGGTTTGTCTTTGGCGTAAAGAAATAATAATGAACCATTCTTTGACCAAGAAATACTGGATGTTTCAAGATTTTTTATTTCAATCAACGGCTCGAGTTTGCGGTTATTCAAGTTGAGAAAAGACAAATCAGCGGAATTCAGAGTAGAATCTTGTTCGACGTAGAGCGCGAACTTTTTATCCGGAGAAAAATCAATCCAAACAGATTTGTTAGTCTGCGATTTGATTGTTGTCGGGGATGATTTTTTGAAGAGGACGATATCCTCGGCAAAGGTGGTCGCTTGCGTGGCGATGGTTAGTTTTTTGTTCCATGGATAATAACCTTCTTTTTCTATTTTGATGGAATATTCATCAGGTAAAATATTATTTAATCGCACCGGTGTTTTGGATTTGATTTTTTGTTCATTCAAAAAAATATTCGCGCCGCTCGGTTCAGTGTCGAGCACCAGCGCGCCGGTTTTGGTCAGTTGCGCTTTTTTGAGATTATAGCGAAAACCGGCTGTGTACAGGATCAGCATGGGTGCGCTCACCATAAAGAAGATGAAGAAAGTAATGGCGATAATGCGTCTGGTGGTTAAGCTCATAATATTGTTGTTAGCTGGTGATATTAAAGCAAATTATAAGGAAATTTGCAATGCTATGGGATTTTTTAAAATCGTGGTATAATATT